>WJLO01000073.1 GCA_014728425.1 Minisyncoccota bacterium
AGCTATATATTGTGGTAAATTATGCCAAAGATAACTTAAAGAATAAGGATAATTTTTAGGTAGTTGTGCTGGTGAACTTAAGCCTTGAGTACCCAGTTGTTCTTGGAAAATTAAAGTATGAAGAATTTTTTGTGCTCGATTAAACCAAGATAGTTCTTGAGTAATTAATAACGGAGAGATCAAGCCTAGACAAAAACCCACTAACCAACGTTTTTTTGCTAAAGCAGCCGTTTTGTTTTTAGTGGTTATTAATTGAACAAGAAACACAATGCCAAAAATGGCTACCAATGGTCCAGCAGCATATTTAGTTAAATATAAACTAGCAGTTAACAACCCAATTAAGATTGATTTTTTGAGATTTAGTGGTTGCAATAATAGATAAATTAACAACAAGACCAAATAAAGCAATAGGCTCTCGGCCATGGCAGTAGCAGGGTACCAATAAAGATAAAAATTGGTAGTGTAAAAAAATAAACCTAGTAAAATTAGCCACTGATTGGAGATAGTCTTTTTTAAGATAAGGTAAAAAACACTTAAGCTTAAATAAGCCAAAATAAGATTGGCAAAAAAGAACATAGTAGGCTGTTGGTAAAGGGCATAAAAAGGCAGTAAATATAAAGAATATAATGGGGGCGGTGAAGGCTTAACAGCTAAGCCATTAGGTCGACAAAGCCGCCAGCCCTGACCTTGTAGCCAACAGCGCACTGTGTTTACATAATGGAAAGTGTCTGGATAAGGCTCAAAGTTATAAAGTTGTTGGTTCTCTAAAAAGGGGTTTTTATAAGCCAGCAAAGAAAATAAACTTAAAGCTAATAAAAACGGCCAGGTCTTTTTAATTAATTTTTTTAATTGTTGTTCAAATTTTTGTGTTTGAGATTTTAGTTGAGGAGTTTTTAAAACATTAGCTTTACTGACAATTCCAGCCAAAGCCCAGTAAGTAAAAGCTACTTTGGAAGCAGCAAAAACATCAATATAAAAAGCATTAACTAATAAACCAATACTGGCAGCAAAAAACCCTAAGTTTAATCCTTGAATCACTGGTTTAGTGGTGGTTTTTTGTGACTGTTGATAACTTGAGCGTAACAGTAAAGCAATCAGTCCATAAAAAACCAAACTACCCAAAATACCAGTTTCTCCCAATACTCGTAAAAAATTATTGTCTGTGCTTTCGGCTTCGGTAAAATGACGATCTTTGTTTTTATTTAAAGTGGCATAACCTTGACCTAAATAAATGTTTCTTACCCAACCTTTTAGGGCTTGCGGCCAAAGGGTGTCTAAACGGATACCCATAGAAAGACCATACTTAAGGGCGTTTTCTGACCAAGTGCGTTCTTTTTCAACAATAATATAAGTTTTTTCTCCAGTAGCAGAAACAGTGGCTATTTTTTGATAGTCTGGTACATCTACAAAAACATCAGTTGGTTTATTAGTTTCTCTAGTTTGAGTAAAAGCCAACAGCTGATGATAAAGCTCTTTACCAAAAAACAAGCCAGTTAAAGATATTGGAAAGATTAATATCAGAGCAATGGTTACCACACTTTGCAACTTTTGTGGTAGCTTAGGCTTGCTCAATAACAATAAGATAGTAACCATAGCTACTCCATAGGCACCTAAAGCAGTTTTGGAGGCTACTAAAATCAGCAAAATCAGACCTAACCAATCGGTTAATTGTAAAATTAATTTCTTTTTAAGATTATTTAACTTGAGACTTAAGCTAAATAGTAAAGGTAAACAGATCACTAAAAAAGCAGCAAGATCATAATGGCCACCAAAAGTAGACTGAATTCGGGCATGTTCAGTAAGATAAAGTTTAACCCCCTTACTAAACTCTCGATTCATGGTTGAGTAAAGCGGCCAATGTAGATACTTTTGACCAAAACCATAAATGGTTATTGATAAAACAGTTAAGGTTAGGATTGTGATAGCTAACTTTAGGTCTTTGATGTTTTTAATAGCGGCAAACCAAAAAAAGAACAAACTGAAATACTCTAAATAACGAAAATAATGTAAAGCGCTTTTGGCAAAATGAATCATTTCTAAAGGAATGGTTTTAATCAAAAATAATCCAGCTAATAAAGATAATAGACCAATTACGGCATAAGCTAGAACTAACCAAAAATAGCGACTACGCCAAACAACCCGTTGGCGTAAAACTTGAATTAACCAAACTAAACCAGTTACAAAAACTAAAAGATCTTCCAAGCGTACTCGTACCAAATAGCCAGGAATAGCTTCAAGCAAAGGCAGCTTGGGGTATAAAGGAATAAAGGCTAATAAAAAACTAGTTAAGATTAATAATAAATATTGATCTAACCAGTGTAGCCAGCTTTTAATTTTCATCTTGAGATGGTGATCTAAGTTTTAATTGATAGATATTGCATAAATCATGACAACCAGTTTGCACTAAATCAAGCTGGAATTTGCTTGCTATTTTAGCAAAATCAGCATTTTTACCTGACTCATTGCCTAAGCCATATTTAGATAAGTATACTGGCCTGTCTTGTTTTAATAAGTTTTCATATAAAGTTAGTAAATTTATTTGCTGCTTATTAGTAGTTGGTTGAGCAAACTCAGTAAAATCACCCCAAACCTGATGGCGTTGTGCAAAAAAATCTTGATGAGTAGATAAAGGTAAAACTTGATAGTGATAATTACTATAATAATCAATAAAATACGGACTCATAGCTGAAATAACCAAGGGTGGCTGTGATGCTGGTGCTAAGTGGAAAAAACTATTTAAATTTTGAACTGCTAAATAATACCAAGGAGTTTCTGCATATTTAAAATTAAGCATTAGTTGATTTTTCCAAGTCATTAATTGAGGAACAGCATAATAGATTAAGATTAATACTAAACTTCCTCCGCTAAGCAAGGGTTTCAATTGAGGCCTAAGTTGTTGAGTTAGTGATTGTAATGACTGGTAAAGTTGTTGCCAAAAAAAGCCTGCGCCTAAAATTAATACAGCAATAATCCAATAAATATAACGAGCTTCAAAAGAATAAAAACTAGCAGCAATAATGATCTGCACGCCTGTGAAAAGTAATACTAAGCTAGCTAAAAAACGAGCTTTTTTGATTTTTAAAGCTAGCAACCAACCCCACCAGCCGCTAATAGCTAGCCAAGATGGTAGCAAAGCTTGATGTTCCCATAAGAAACTTACTGGCTGGCCAGTGACAGTTTGCAGATATTGAGGTAGGTTTTGGGCAAGATATTTTAAAGAAAACCAACCAGGCTGAGTAATGCTGGCTTGAGGATTAAGATAAGTTTGTAGTTCTGTAATAAAAATTGTTAATACATTAATACTAGAGTTAAACAAGCGTTGGCCCGCTAGCCACCAAAAAAAAGCCAAGCTGCAAATCATTGTTATAAACAATATTTTATTTAAGCTTGGATGTTGGGATGACTTGTGGTTGAGCCAATAAAAATAGCTTTTTACTACTGTTAGCGCCCCCCAAATTAAAGTTAATGGCGCAGCTACATATTTGGTTAAGTAAAAACTACAACTAATAAATATTAATAACAATAAATTTAGTTTTGTTACTGGCTTGGTAAGTAAATAAAGACAAATTAAAAACAAAGTAAGTAGTAAATTTTCA
>WJLO01000074.1 GCA_014728425.1 Minisyncoccota bacterium
ATGGTGGATCTTTAGATTTTGCAGTAAATACAAGCATGCCTTCAGCAGGTGGCTATATTGGAGCCAGTGCAACAGTTATGACAATTCTAGACGATGGCAACGTCGGCATTGGCACTACCAGCCCTGACGACAATCTCCACATCTACGATAGCTCCGCCTTATTAAGGCTAGAAGGCGACAGAAGTGGAAATAGCAATGATATTGCTCAAATCAACATTGAAAACTCTGGAGAGGCTTCTAACTACATTGCCGCTCGTATCGAGTCCTACAATGATAATAGTAGTTATGACGGAGATTTACGCTTTCACACTAATAGTAACGGTAGTGCTGGTGCCACCACTAATTTATCTGAAAGAATGCGCATCGATAGTGGTGGTAATATTTATATGTATAACATTCCAGTTTATACCGGCACTATAGCTGACCTGATGATTAACACTAGTACTGGACAACTATATTACAGTGGCACTTCATCTCTGCGCTACAAAGAAAACATCCATGATCAGGTAGAGACAGACTGGCTCGACGATGTACGAGTAGTAACCTATGATCGAAAAGATGGGAGTAGAATCAATGAGGTTGGCATTATTGCTGAAGAGCTTTACCAGATTGCCCCCGAGTTAGTTTTTTATAATAAACAAGGACAAATTGAAGGTTATAATAAAAGTGATTTTGTTCCCTATTTAATTAAAGCGCTTCAAAAGACCAATCAACAGCTTGCCCAACTTGATCTCACCCTCACCTCTACCGGAAACCTCGTCATCAACCAAACTGCTCCCCAAGAGTATCAAGTCACTGCTGTTGACAGTGACTCCCCCATCACCAAACTAGCTGCTTTAGCAGAGCTAGTAGTAGGTAAGATTAGAGTTGGCTTGATCCAAGCTCAACAGATCAGCACTCAATCTTTAGCAGCAGTAACTGCAAATTTACAAACTGTCACAACCAAGGCACTTTTGGCTACTCAAGCAAATATTGCTCAACTAACCAGTAAAAACATCACCATCACTAATGATCAAGGACAAGCTGTTGCTCAACTAGACCAAGCTGGTAATGCTGAGTTTGCTGGTGATTTAAAGATCAACAAAAACCTCATGACTGACGGCGAGCTCATTGCCAAAGGAGACCTAGCTACTGAGGGAAGATTATCTGCAGATAATCTTAAGATAAACTCTGATGCAACAATTCAAGGTCAAACTAAGCTTGGTCAACTATTGGTCAATCAAGATGCTACAGTTAGCGGCACCCTTAAAACCCAAAACTTAGAAGTCACTACCTCTACTAGACTTGCTTATTTAGAAGGCAAAGTAGCTCAACTAGAAGAAATCCGCGCCAACACTGCTGAACTTGTTAATGCTACAGTTAGCGGCACTTTATATGCCAACAACATTGATGGTTTTGAGGACAAAGTTGCCAGTGCCTTCCGCCAGCCTTCTCTACTCGGGGTATTAATGAGTACAGAAACCAGTGATACTGAACCTGCTCCGCCAGAAGAAGTGATCGAAACTGTAGAAACTGCCGGCTATACCGCTACTTCTTCTGCACAAATTCAACAAAAACTTGCTGAGCTAAATCTTGCTGCTGATGACGTGGTTATCACTCCAGCAGCAGCTTTTATTAATAAATACTTTGAGGTTAATGGTGATAGCTATATTGCGCAAAATCTAGGAGTAGGACAACAGTTAATCATTGGTGATGGTTTAATTATTGGTCAAAACTTTATTGACTATCAACCCAGCACTCAACCCACAGCTTTTAGTTTACTGCCTAGTGGTCAGGGCAGCTTGTCTTTGCTAGCTAACCTGATGATCTTAGATGACACTGGCCAGGTAACTGTTAATGGTGATTTTAAAGTAACCGGTACTTTAGCTGCTGAACAAACCCAAACTAAAACCTTGCTCTCTAATTTAATTAGACCACTAAACTATGATCAACCTACACGAGTCCAAGTAGCTGGCATTGCTACTGAATCTGGTGAGGTAAAAAAATCTCGCTTTGAAATCGTTAATGAACTAGGCAGCCCAGTAGCCACTATCTCTGCCGAAGGTAGAGCTGATTTTGCTGCTGGAGTCACAGCTCAAAAACTACACCTTAGCGACAAAGAAATCTCAGACCAAGCTGGAACTGAAATTAGCACAGATAAAAGCTCTGGTAAAGCCAAGCTTAAAGCAGGCGAAACTCAACTAACAATCAAATCAAACCAAATTCAAACTGACTCATTGATCTACATCACTCCAGTTGGCTCAACCAAGAACCAGGTGCTGTACATTAAAAGCCAGCGTCCAGATAACCCAGATACGCCACAGCAGGAAGGCAATTTTATAGTAGCCTTAGATCAAGCCATTAACACTGACTTGAGCTTTAACTGGTGGGTAGTAAATTAAAGATTTGTTTATACAAACAAACCAAAAAGGCTAAACTTAATCTTGCTGACTAGCTAAATGAGGATAGTGAACTGACCTACCATCTAGTGAATAACTATCAACCCTCATTACTCACAAGTGACTTGATGTACTTGCACTTGATATTTATCAACTAAATAATTCAAGCTGGGAGCATCGATCATCCAAGCAGCAGTGAGCTAAGGGTGCTGATCAAATTTAGTAAAATAAGCTCTGAAAGAAGTATCAAAAGTAAAGATTGCAGCTGAAACTTGACTGGCTAAACAATTACCTAATCCTCACAAATAATATAATAATTGCCTGCTTCATCTGGGCAGGCCAAACTACCAGCACAACAACGCGCTCTAGACTCAGCCACATCTTCATCAGAAAGATTATCTAAAGCAGCATAAAGCAAAAACTCCTCGCCATCAGCGCTCACATTGTAGCTAAACTCTGCTGGCACTTGCTTCATATAAACAGTGCTTTCATCATCATTAGTAAAAGCAGTTTCACTACCAGCTGCAGGTACATCAGTCACATCAGGATAGCCATTGTAATCATTGTAATAAAGCCGTAGGGCCGTTTTTAAAGCTCGCAAATCGTTCTTAATCTTAGCATCTGTGGTTCGCTCTCTTACTCCTACAAAATTAGCCAAAAGCAAAGCTGCTAAAATACCAATGATAAAAATTACCACCAAAAGCTCTATTAAAGTAAAGCCTGCTGCATAAGTGTTGGTTTTTTTTACTAACATAAAGCCTTTTAATAAACTTGATACTGAAAAACTAGTTAATTAATATCTTCACTAATAACTAATTAAGCTTAATCGAGCTGAAGCTCAGGTTGCTAAAACTAACTAACAACCAGTATTAAGCAGTTTCATTATTAACACATCAACACTATTCTAAGCTCACATTACTACTAGTAACTCCATAATTACAAACAGCATCACCACAATCTGTGCCGTCATAACCATCTTCTTTGGCCTCAAGATCTTGGGTGTTTTCCAATCGCGCATACAAATAATAACTGGGACCACTAGAGTTATAAAAATACGCCCGAGCTCCACTGGGGTCACTGGGCAACTTAGGCATATATACAGTGTTATTACTGTCGCTAAACTCATCACCCCAGCTTAAGACATTGCCTTCATCATCTTTTAAATTCCCAGCATCATTAGATTCTGGATAACCACCATGATCATTATAATAAGCTTCTAAAGCAGTAGTGATTTGCTTTAAATCACTTTTACGCTGACCATCACGCGCTTTGGCTTGAGAAGACATAAAACTGCCTAAACCTAAAGTAACTAAAATCCCAATAATAGTGATGACCACCAAGATCTCGATCATGGTAAAACCCCACTGCTTAGTTTTAAGGCCACCACTGTTTAGCAATTGATAATGGTCAATTTTGTTCATGTAGATTATGAATTTTTGTTAATAATTTGTCGTAATTAAGTTAACTTTGTAGTTAAATCAATCTATTAGTTAGCAAGTTTGTTAAACTATAAACTACAACGATGCTCAGGCGCACAGCCAGCTGGCGTACCACTATTTTCATCCCAGCACACTTCAGGATGTTCATCTGGAGGATTAAGGCAAGGACAGACAGCAGCACAAGAATCTGCACTTTCATACTTGGGTTTATTAACACAATAACTTAACTGCGCCACCCCAAAACCATTGCAAATTCCTCCCTTAGTAACTGCAAAAAAGCCTCCTTCTCCATCCCAGTCACCACCATCGCCAGGACCGTCATCATC
>WJLO01000075.1 GCA_014728425.1 Minisyncoccota bacterium
GCTCCCAACTTGCTGTGCAATTATCTTTTTACCTTGGCTCAAGCTTTTAATACTTTTTATAATCAGCACTCTATTTTAAAAGCAGAGCAATCATCAAGCAAGCAACTAAGACTAAACCTTACTCAAGCAGTAGCCTCAGTTCTAAAACAAGGCTTAGAATTATTGGGCATTGAAGTGGTTGAAAAGATGTGAATGTTAAAGCTTGTTGACGAAAGCTTGATTTGTCTAATCTGCAGTAACTATTTATGAGCTGTGGTTTAATAATGGGCAATGCGCAACAGTTACAAATCAGCTTTTTGAAGCATTTTTTTAAAACTCTCAGTTAATCCAGGTGCATTTTGTTTTAAGAGCTCTGTTTTGGTCAACCACTGCCAGTCTGTGATCTGTTCATCAGAGGGATTTTTACTGGTATTAATTTTAAAACCTGGCTCTGGTTGAGCTAAAAAAGTATGGCATATTACTTGATGCCGATGGTTAGCTGAAAAAAACCACCATAGGCCAATAGATTTGCTTAGATTGATCTGGATATCAAGTTCTTCTTGCACCTCTCTTTTAACTGTATCTTCTGGATTTTCACCATATTCCACTTTGCCTCCTGGAAGATCCCAGACGTGACTTTTATAAGTTAATTCTTTGATGATTAAAAATTTATTTTGGTTTTGAATTAAGGCTTTAGCAGAAGCAATTACTTTTGGCATTTTTTTTCAAATAATTTTTAGTTATGATAGAGCTATTATAACTAAACTTTACTGATCTTGAAGATTTAAATTATCAACTAGCTGGAAATTTTTTATGTCAACACCATCTTCAACCAAGCCTAAATATTTAGATCAAGCTTTTGAGCAAGTTTTAGAAGAAATGCTTGAGACTTTTATTAAAAAATATCGTGACTATGGTAAAGGCAATATTTTAGATACTCGAGAAATGGGCATTTTGTTTAGAGTTAAAGACAAAGTAAACCGCTTAAATCATCTTTTAGCCAATAATAAAAAACCAGTTAATGAGTCAATTGAAGAAAACTGGCGAGAAATCGCGGTTTATGCAGTGATTGCCATGATTTTAAAACGCGGTTGGTTTGAAAAGCTAGAGTTAAGTCCTCAACTGCAGGCTAAACAGCAACCTTAAACCAAGGTACTTCTAGCAATTCTGGCACGTATAATTTAGCAGGATGAGCATAAATTCCAGCTTCACCAAAACCATTGCCATGATCAGATGTAATTACTACTTGTTTGTTTTTAGCTTGATCCAAAATAGGCTGGATTGCTTGCAGTACTAAAATCAGATTTTCTTCATAAGCCTGAATCACTTGTTGGCGATCAACTTTGCCTTCCTTAAGTAACTCATAAATGATTTTTTGTTTAGCAGGCTTAGGTTGATGAGCATTAAGCCAACCATATTCTTGAAAACGAGTTTTACCAATAAAAGGATGATGAGGTTGCATATAATGAAGAAAAAGTTTTTTTTGAGGGTATTTTTTAAGCATCTTCAGACCTGCTTGAGTTACTATTTGAGGAGGCACGGTGCGCAACTGTTTGTCCCAGCCATCATCCCAGACTTCTTCTAAATGAAAAAAGCATTTTGCTTGTCCATGCTTTGTTAGATAATAATGAGATAAAAACGGGTTAGCAGAAACATAGACAATGGCTGGGTAAGTTTGAGTTAAAGAAGCTTGTGCCCAGTCTTCAGTGCAGGATTCTACTGAGATCAGCTTTTCTAGTTTTCCAGGCAAAAAATTGACTTTTTTAAAAGTGTCATAACGACAACCATCTAAAAGAATTAAAACATCCCATTGATCCTGGCGGTTAAAAATCGATTTTTTTGCACGATGCAACCACCAACCATGAAGTTTTTTAATTTGGCGATGAATCCTAGCTGTTGGTAGTTTTAATTTGTTAGCAAGCATGATGGTTTATAAGCAAAGCTGATTAGTAGTTACTGCTATCAAGCTTAATTGTACAATAGGCTGTAATGCTTATTATTGATTAGCTATTTGCCAATAACTTAAGTGCATAAAATTGACTGCTTATTGCTTTAGTTGTTATTACATATAACCAAGATCTCGCAACCGAGCCATGATTTTTTCTTTATCTTGTTGTCTACCTGCCCGCTCAGTAGTTTGCTTGAGATCTTGTTCCCAAGCCGGTTGATCACTAGTTTTTTTGGTAGTGCTTTGAGCACCTAAAGAGCGATAGCCTTGTTCATACAAAGATACATAAGGAATCTGCTGCTGGTGAGTGATTTGCCAAACCTCAGCTTCATTAAAAAACAACAGTGGTTGGACTCGAGTGTGAGCTGGTTGAGCAATGATGCGAAAGAAGTTGTCCTCAGCTCGGGCTGGCTGCTCATCCCAACGAATACCGGTAAACAAGGCCTGAACTTGATTAGCTGTTAACCACAAGTTAGCAGCTACGGTTTTCATTAAATGATTGCCTACTAAAGATTCGGGCTGAAACTTGAAACAAGGTTGATTAAAGCCCAGTTCTTGCAATGCTTGTTGATTGGTTTGGTTAAGTTTTGCCACTTCAACCTGGTCATTAAGTTGTTGAACTTGTTGAAGCACATCATGATTGCGCGCAATACTAAACTGGAACCGCCATTTTTTAGCCAAGCTGTTAGCAAACTCTTGAATTTCTGCAAACATATCTCCTTCATCAATAAGCATGATTCTGGGCAAGGGAAGCTGCTGCTGTTGAGTAACAGTTTTGATTAGCCATAACAACAAAGTGCTATCTTTTCCGCCGGTCCAAGCAACTGCGGTTTGGGAAGGAGGATGTTGATCAAAAGCTTGACAAATAATTGCTTGAGCATGTTGAAGTTTTTGTTTTAATGATGCTTTTTGATACTTTTTGCGTTGTTCTTGAGTGAGTGGCTGTTGATAGTTCATGGCCTCTATTCTAGCAAAATGATAAGATAAAGATATGCGAAAAAACTGGTGGTTTTTAAGTTGGGTTTTAATTTTAGCAATTGCTTTTGGCTTGCGGTTTTATCGTCTGGGGCAAGTGCCAACTGGTTTATATTGGGATGAAGTTGCTATGTTAGTTGATGCCAAATCACTGGCACAAACTGGTTCTGATATGCATGGTAATTTTTGGTTAACTACAATGTTCCCTTCTTATGGGGACTATAAGTTACCAGTTTATCTTTGGTTAGCTGCTGGAGCTGTAAAGATTTTTGGGGTTAGTGAATGGGCCTTGCGTTTACCTAGTGCTTTAGCTGGGGTAACTACAGTAATTATTGCTGGTTGGTTAGCTCAAGAGCTAGCTAGATTAACTCAAGTTAAAAAGCTGTTGGCGTCAATCGCTGGTTTAACCACAGCTTTGATTATTGCTATTTCTCCTTGGTCAGTAGCTTTTTCCCGCGCTGGCTTTGAAGGCCATTTAGGTCAGTTATTATTAGCTAGTGCAGTTTTGTTAGTAGTTAAAGCTAAAAAGCATTGGTGGTTGATGATTTTTGCTCCAGTTGTAGCTGCTTTAGCCACCTATGCTTATTACTCAGTTCGGTTTGTTTGGCCAGTAGTATTAATAGTTACTGCTGGAGCAGTTTTTTGGCCTTGGTCAAAATGGTCAGCGCTCAAATCTTGGTTAGGAATCTTGGTTTTGGCAAAAAAGATTTTTTTATGGCTATTAATGCCTTTATTAATTTATTTGCTTTGCTTAATACCAATGTTTCAGTCATCTTTTTATGCCCCTAGCCAACAGTTTCGTTTAACTGCAGATTCAATCTTAAACCAACATGATTTTGCTTTAGAAAGCAATTTTTTACGCGAACAAGCTGGGAATACGATTGTTGATCGCCTGTTGTTTCATCGGCACTGGCTGTTAATAAAGGCTTTATTAAAAAACTTATCTGCTCATCTGAGCATTAATTTTCTTTTTCTCAGCGGAGACATCAACCTACGGCATGGTACTGGCCAGCATGGTTTGTTTTTGTTGCCATTTTTACCGTTTTTGTTCATTGGTTTATATTATCTTTGGCAGCAGCATCGATCAGCCTGGTTAATTTTGCTAAGCTGGTGGTTAACAGCTCTAGCGCCAGCTTCAGTGCCTTTGACAGTACCTCATGCTTTAAGATCTTTAAATGCTTTAGTGCCTTTGGCAATTATAATTGGTTTTGGTTTAGCTAGGGGTGTTGAGTGGTTGATTAAGTTAAAAACAATTCAGAAGCAAGCAGCAGTAAGTGTTGTTTTTGTTTTGCTGACTGGACTGGCCTTGGTTCAATATTTGCATTATTATTATTTGGTTTATCCAGTTAAGTCTCATCAATTTTGGCAGGGTAACTACAAACAAGAGGCTCAACGAATCTTGACTGCGCCTGATCAACAAACAGCACAAGAAC
>WJLO01000076.1 GCA_014728425.1 Minisyncoccota bacterium
CAATAGTGATGTACTCGATATAACCAGCACTGACATTAGGATTTTTAATGAAGGGATGGCAAGGCTTTTAATTTAAGTCATCGATTCTATCCTTAAGCAAAGCAATCGTTTCTTGTTTAAGGGTTTTACGAATAGCGTTAAACTTTTTATATTCAAGCAAAAAATTTAAATCTTGATTAATAATAGTTTGAGTAATTTTATCTTCAATAAAACTAATAAGCTCTTGCAAGTAAACTTTGGCTTTTTTTTCTGTTCTTTCTGCTATCAATTTTAAATTAAAGTCATAACCACTAATTAAATAGTGATGAATATCATACAAGTCTCTGCCAGCAATACTTTGGTTTTTTTTGTAACGATCTGTCAGAGCAACTAATTTATTGGCAAACATACTTTCTTTTGTTTGGCAAATAGCGTAACGATTGATATCAGGCAGTAAAACTTTTTGATAATGATTATTTGCATAAGGTTCGTCAACGGCATCAATTTTTAAAGTATTTCTAGATTGTTGCGGTGCTTGATACTTTAAAAAATACTGAATAGTATTATGACTCTGATCTTTGATTTCAAGATCAAGCTGAGCAAATATTCCTTCTAAAACTTGCCCCACTTTACTTATCTCACTCTTATTCTTAATATCAAAATCCAAATCAACACTAAAACGATCTAGAAACCCGAGCATACTAGCACAAGTACCTCCTTTGAAATATAGATTTCGAGATAAATAAACATCATCAAGAATAGCAATTAAAACCCTAAAAATAATAGCTTTATGTAGTGCTTGGAATTTATTGCTCTTCAACATATCCTACTTCTTTTTGAACTAATTCTACTTTATCAAAATCAATAATATCTTGATTATCGAAATGATACTGAGGGTCGTAGTAAAGAATGTCAGCTACAGCTCTTTCCAAATTTGCTTCAAAATGACCATCAATCTGTTTAACTCCCCAAGTATTATATAAAAACTCATCTTTTAGCTGTCTAGATTTATAACTCATGTTACCAATAGTAAAAGTGGTGCTTTTTGAACTAACAAAAGTAATATGCGGTATTTCTTGAAAAATTACCCCTTTTTTAACCAAAACAGTCTCTAAAGAAATATAGCTATATACGTTCAAATAAGAAAAACCCAAATCTTTTGGATCTATAGAGTCTATTTTTACAGTAGAGTAAAAACCTTTATGAATTCTGTGGAGTATACCGCGATCAACAAACCTCTTAAGAGTCATATTAAGAGTATCCTGGTTGTCGATTCCCCACAATAAAGCTAAGTCAGAGGCGTGAAATAACTGTTGAGATTGAGAAATAAGAGATTTATATTTATCCATGTTTAAATAAAATATACACTATTGTATATTTTATTGGAAGGATTAGGTAGTTAATTGGCTCCCCTTGCTGGACTCGTTACAGAACGGATTTAAGTCAAAGCTACTGTCTTTAACCATCAAAGAACTTGATCACTTTACCGAGCAACATTCAAAGCAAATATTGACGTAGAACTCATTTACTTAGTCATGAATGTAGTCATGTTAAGTACATGATAAAATTATGTCATTATGGCAAACAAGCCCCTATATGTTTACATTGACGAAGGAGGTGATTTTAACTTTACTCCAAGTGGCTCGAAAGTCTACACCATAACAGCTGTTATCACCCACGCTCCATGGGAATCACTAGATGAGATATCTGCACTGCGACACAGGATACTCACAGGGGAGCTTCATCCACAGCTCAGCCAGACCTACCTTGAAAATTGTCTTTGTCACAAATTCCATGCAACTGAAGACAAGCAGGTTGTTAGAGATGATTTTTTTGAAATTATTGGGAATATGGAGTATATAAAAGCCCATGGAATTGTTATCAAAAAAAATCTAGCCAATCCTTCCTTCAGAAAGCCATCAAGATTTTATTCAAAAGTTGCATCCTCACTATTAGACTATATCTTTAAAAGATATCAGTATTCAATGTTGTGTATTTTTGTGGACAACATTCCAGTAAGCAAGCAAAAGAAGGTCTTTTTAAAAGCAATGAAGGCAGAGATTAATGCCAAGCAACCAAGAAAAGATTATGCGATTTTCTTTCCACCCTCAGCTTCTAATCCTTATCTTCAAATTAGCGACTATATAAATTGGGCAATATTCAGAAAGTGGGAAAGGGATGATAAAAGAAGCTATAAGCTTATTGAAGATTTACTTGGAAAAAAAGAATTAGACATGTTTTCAAGGGGTGATGGCTATGAATACTACCAATTTAATAAAAGAAAATGACCCTCTTATCTAGGTAGCTCGGCTTTCGCTGGAGCCTTATTTTTGTGCTCCTAACTACCAGAGCCTAAGGGGCTCTTTCGATAAAAGGGTACCTTTGAGACTATAATAGCATAAGGTAGCAAAGAAAAACGTAATGAAAATTCATGTCCTTGATCTCCAATTAACTGAAGATGACCAGCTTGACTTAATCGAGGTTAACTCACTTAAAAAGGCTGAAAAGCTTGGAATCAATACTCACTACTACTTATTTTTCAGAGCTTTGCAATTCAATAAAGACTTTGCCAGTGAAATCAAAAAACTAAGGAAAAAACATAATATAGATTTAAAAAAATACGACTACAAGACAACATTGTTCGAAGGAATTAGAGAAGTCGCTTATGCTAAATCTACGAGACCAATATCAAAAAAGCTAAGAAAAATTGAAAAAGATGCTCAAAAAATAGTAAAGAAATTCAGGCACAGGAACACACTGAGTTTTGAAAGAGTCATTCCTGGTTCTATTTCAGAAATTATTTTAACTGGTGCTCTAGTTATACGAAACATCTCACCTATTAGAATAGATCACGATCCATTAATTGATGAAGAGTCTGA
>WJLO01000077.1 GCA_014728425.1 Minisyncoccota bacterium
ACTATTAATAGGAAATGGTAAAGAAACATGGCCAGTACTAGGATTAATAGCAGCGCCACTAACAATACTGCCGTCTGGCAGCTTGACTTGAAACTCAGAGCGAGTTAGTAGATCCATAGGATTACCAGCGCATTGAAACTTAACCACGTTTTGGTTAGGCACTAGGCTGCTATCGTCGGTAATGACATTACCACTAGCATTATCAAGCATGCTGATGCTGTTGCAGGTTGGGGAAGGAGGATTGGTGGGGGTATCACCGCCGCCTCCAGGGGTACTACTTGGAGAGAGGGAGTCGTCAGCACACCATAAGGAATTTCCACAAGGATTGCATATTACTTCACAATCGGTGTCTCCTTCACATTTGGGTTCGCAATATGGGATACAGAATCCATTGCTGTCAAGCTCACACCCCTTTTTTTCACAAGTACCACAATCACCGAATTTATAACAGTTATCGCTACAATCAGTCCACTCATCGCAATCATTAGGCCCACCGCTGGGATTAATAAGGTATGGGGTGGGAGTATAAGTTGGCGCAGTAGGATCTTGCTCACAACACACTCTTTGACCTGAGCAAGCTGGATCACAAGTGCTAGCAGGAGTGTAACCATAAGGACATTCAGCAGGAAAACATCGAGCAGCATGTGCAAGGCGCATTTGTGCTACAGAGACAATGCTTGTGATAATGATGCTTAGTATAATTATTCTTTGTTTCATTCTTTAATCCATTAGTAATAGTACTAAGATAAGACTCGCATTAGTGGTTGACTTTACCACTCGGTTTTTACTTTGTTTAAAGTTAAAGCAGTAGTCGTTGCTTAAACTAGCATTTTTCCCTTGAGTGTCAAAGTTGTTGTTGATGAGATAGCTGACAATGTTTTCTGAAACCTGATAGTTCTTTTTTTGTGTTTGCTGATACAAGTGTTGACTAAAAACGCCACAAATTGCTTTAGCGTCTAGATGATAATTCAGTTGACTTACATTAGCTTGTTGCCAAATTTGTTCGGCAGCAGCAAGGTATTGAGATTTATTAGTTGTTTGATAAAGGTCTAGGGCACTCTCTCCTAGAGCGCAAGCTTCTTTTACATAATTTTGGTAGCCATTGTTAGATAGTAGCATTTCGGCCTGACTATAAAAAAACTCAGCCTGATCAAGCAAGCTAGTGTTATTAGTAATTTTGTATTTGCCTACCAGTTCAGAGGGGTAAAAGCTAGCATATTTGAGATCATCGAGGGCAATTACTAGCTGATTAGAATCTTGTTTTGCTAAAGCAACTAAATCTGGTCTTATAGAACTAAACAAACATATGTTGCGAATTTTTGATTTATCGTCGTTTGAAAAAGAATTGCTCTGCCATAACTCAGCCATGAGTTTACAGTTCCAAAAATCATTTTGAATAGCGGGAATGATATCAGGGTTTGTATTGATAGCGAGGTCATTTTTAACTAGGTTAAGTTGGTTTTGATCACCAGTCTTTTGATAGTATTTAAATCTGGCCCATATTGGCCTAGGTCCAGAATGATTTGCTTTTACTTCTTGACACCTGCCATTAGGATCACAAGTTTTTCCAAGCAAATAAGCACCTTTATCGTTTTTCATGCTATCCAAGCAACTTAATATTTGTTTTGCTGTTTGTGTTTTATTAACAGTATCCTCAGTGCTTGCCTGTTGTCTAGTTTCACCAACTCCCTGTTGTTGCACTAAGGTTAGGCCAACTGCCCCGCCCACTACTACTAATAACAAGACCACCAGGCCACCTAGCATTTTAGGTGAGAGTTTGGATTTTTTAGGCATGGCTGGCTCGGGCTTGCTCACAGGAGGCTTTTTCGGCATTAATGGCTTTGAATCTGAGTTAGGAATGGAGTGACCAACACTGCTTGCTTGAGAATTGGGCAGGTTAGGGCTACTTGAAAAAGAATTGGTTTGACTACCAGTAGCGTTAATCATTAGTTCATTATTGCATTTTTTTTCATAATAAAACAAGCACCTGAAACTTTTAAAATAAACTTCAGACTATACTCTAGAATACAGAAGTAATTTAAGTTGAGTCAATAGGGAATTTTTTCTCTAGTTGTGTTATACTTCCCCCATCTGAAAGAAAGGGGACATTTTTTTATATGAGTCAGAAGACCAAAAAGACCACTAAATCAACGAAAGGAGCCAAAAAAGCTACTGGTAAAAAACCACAAACCATGGCCGATTTGTTGGAGAACCTAGACCAACCTCTGGTGGTACCTAAAAAAGGCGAAGTGGTAAAGGGCACTATTAAAGCTAAAAACAAACGTAGTTTAACTATTGATATTGGAGCCAAAACCGAAGCCATTGTTAATGACCGCGAGTTTGATTTTGCTCAAGATTTTATCAAAGACTTAAAAGTTGGTGATGAAATCGAAGGAGTAGTGATCTCTTCAGAAAACGATCGTGGTCAAGTGATTTTATCACTTAAAGGAGCTGCCACTGAAGCTAAATGGCAGTTTTTCCAAGAAGCTTTAGATGAAGAAAAAGAGCTTGCAGCTAAGGCTTTAGAAGTTAATAAAGGCGGTTTAATTGTAGAGATTAATGGCGTGCGTGGCTTTGTGCCTTCTAGTCAATTTAGCCGTAAATACCTAGGTAAGTTAAGAGAACTTAAAGGTAAGACTATTAAAGTCAAAGCTATTGAAGTTGATCAAGAAAAAAACCGTTTAATTTTTTCTGAGCGCCATGTTAGCGAAGCAGAAGAGCTGGCTTTACGTGATCAGGCAGTAAAAAAGGTTAAAGAAGGCGAAGTCTATGAAGGAGTGGTTTCTGGAGTCATGCATTTTGGTTTGTTTGTTACTGTAGAGATTCCGGTTAATAAAGATAAGATCGGTTATGCCGAAGGCTTGGTACATATTTCTGAAATCAGTTGGGAAAAAGTTAATCATCCTAAAGACTATCATCAAACTGGTGATCGCATTAAAGTTAAGGTTTTAGGTGTTGATGATAAAACCAACAAGCTTAATCTTTCTATTAAACAACTCAAAGCTGACCCTTGGGAAACTGCTGCAGAAAAATACTTACCAGGGACTACTTTTACTGGAAAAGTTTCACGATTAGAGTCTTTTGGAGTGTTTGTTAATGTAGAACCAGGAGTAGATGGCTTGATCCATGCTACTAACCTTAAAGGCCAGACTTTAGCAGTTGATGATGAGGTCACAGTTAATGTAGAGAGCATTGAGCCAGAGCAACGCCGCATGAGCTTAAGCTTAGTGCCTACAGAAGTGCCGATGGGCTACAAATAAATTAACAACCTAACTGCAGCGCAAAGCAATCTTTTTTCTGGTATAATAAAAGTATGGCAAAACAACGCATGATTGTCACTGACGACCAAGTCTTAATTGATATGGATCTGTTATTTAACGCTATTCGTGAGGCTAAAGGTGACTGGGAACAAGTAGAAGATGACATGAATAATTACTTGAATTCTGTCCAATCCATGGTTGGTGAGGAGGAATAATCATGCTCAATCGAGTTTCCAAATATGTCATCACCTGCGGTGACGAAGGTGTTCAGCTTAATGAAGGTCAGCGTATCGCATTTGCTGGCGCAGGTTTAAAACTTCCTGGCTTTGCTCAAGCAGTAAAAATCTTAAAGAAACTTCTTAAGGCAGATTTACATATTGCTGCTAATCAAGAAAATGCTTGGGTAAAAGAAAAATTTCAACTTTCTCGTTGGGAAGAAGTTGATGCTACCATGCAACAACAAGTGGAGGCTTTGGCTGATAAACAAGACCTAAAATATGTAGGCCTACTGCCTTTTGCTGACCCTAAAGAATTAATTGATGGGGTCAAAGGCCACATGGTTAGGCCTAAAGAAATTCATATTGCTACTGGCATTAGTTTTACCTTAGGTGGCGGAGAAAAGACTTATAACTTAGGCTTTTATCAAATCTCTGCAGATTGGGTAAGTAAAGCTCCTTTAGATTTAGTAAAAAAAGTGATTACTCCACAGGTTGAGTTTTACCAACAACTGGCTGGTAAAAAACGTCAACTTAAGTATGACTTTCAAACAAAAGGTGTTTTAGATGAGGATTTAGCCAAAGCTAACAAAGTAGTTTTAGCTAAACTAGGGATTAAATAAGCCGGCCTTACCTTGTTTGCCCAGCGTACCTTCTAGTTGCATTTTTTGGTAAACTTTTATATAATATTTTTTCCACGCGACATTCTCTGGTTTACAGCAGAATCCCTCCGCACAAATATATAAGGATTAAGCCCTAACTAGGGCCCTTAGCTCAGCTGGCTAGAGCGCCTCGCTTGCAACGAGGAGGCCAAGGGTTCGAGTCCCTTAGGGTCCACTGATTTTAAGTTAATCTGAAGAAAATTAAAAAAATACTTATATAAACATTAATTGTTAATGCCAAAGACTTAATAAGTGTTTAAGCTTGTTAGGTTTTAATCACTAACAACTAATTGTTAGTTACTTTGCTCTTTAACAAGTGAAGAGAACGAAAGTCAGTAATTTAATTACGTTACTTTTAATCAAGATGAGTTTAACTTAACTTGGTTAAATTGAGTAACTGTAGTTCAAGTACAACAGTACAACAAAGCAAAATAAGCAATTTGCTATTCATATAAACTAATGCAAATAGTGGATGCCTAGGCTTGTTTGGCCGAAGAAGGACGTGAAAGGGCCACGAAAGTCGTCGAGGAGCTGCCGAGTAAGCAATGATCCGACGGTGTCCGAATGGGGAAACCTCTGTGTATGTAAATGCACAGGCCCCCCGGTGTTATACCGGGGGAGGGGGAACCTGGGGAACTGAAATATCTTAGTACCCAGAGGAAAAGAAAACGAAAGTGATTCCCTTAGTAAGCGACGAGCGAACAGGGATTAGCCCAAACCTTTGGTGTTTCACCAAAGGGGTTGTAGGACCTCAACATGAGACTTTAGCGAATAGGAGAACAACTTGGAATAGTTGACCAAAGAACGTGAGAGTCGTGTATCTTAAATTCAACAAAGCTCTAGAGGATTCCTGAATAGATTGGGAGACGGCAAACTCCCTTTTGAAGCTGGGGTGACCACACTCCAAGGCTAAATACCAAACAAGA
>WJLO01000078.1 GCA_014728425.1 Minisyncoccota bacterium
AACAACCTCATGGAGTATATGGGTTAGTAGATCAGGAGTCTTGATAGCTAAAAAGCTAGTGAATGGTGTTGGTGGGTTAGTAGGCTAGACTGTTTAATGGTTAAAAGCCAGTGAAGGTGGCGTATGTGGGAGCTATAGCAATCTGTTATTGATTTTTCTTTTTTAAAGTATGTTTTTTTTCACGCAAGATTTCGCGGTAGGTCTTGGCAGAGTTTGACTGTTTGTTATCAGTAGTTTTGCTTTTAGCCTGTTTCTTTTTAGCAGCAGCTTGTTTTTGTTGGGCAATTTTCATGCGTTGGCGGAATTTATCAACTCGGCCTTGGCGATCCACAAACTTCATCTCGCCAGTGAAAAAGGGATGACAAGCACTACAAATATCAACCTCTAGGGTTTTTTCTGTAGAGCCAGTAGTGAATTTGTTTCCACAAGCACAAGTGACCTGGCAGTTGTGGTGCCAATTAGGATGTAAGTTCTTCTGCATTATCGTGATTTATGTTATCTTAATAGAAGATGATTATATCATAAAGGTAAAAGGAGGGATTGAAGTGGTCGAGGCTAGCTCTAGGATGGAGCAGAATCGTTCTGTTATAGGCAACTTAAAGTATTGGCTAGATTGGTTGAGAGAAACAGCTACTAGGAGATCGTTTTGGCAACAAGTGCGCAATGCCTTAACGGGTATAGACTCCTCAAAATTTGTAAATAGGAAAAAAAATGAGAGTAAGTTTGTTGCAACAGAAAACAAGCCTTTATCCTTAAGACAACAAAGCTGGCAAGATTTTTTTGAACATCTTCAAAGATTGATTATCCAAGAAAAAAGACACATAACAGAACAAGCAGTTAACCCACGGTCTGAAGGGTTTATTGCATTGAGGACTAACCGTATAAAAGCTAACAAAAGGATTGAAGACTTAAGATCTCAAATTAGTCAGGCTGAAGATCAAAGAACTCAACAGAAGCTGTCCCTCCAACAGTTAGAGGAGCTAAATCAAGGGTTAGCAGCATTGAAGATGAAGCTAGGTGAGGCAAAGTTGGTCAAAAAAAGACTATATCCTCCCACAAATTACTTGAGAACTTTGGTTAGATGTAAGCAAGCTATGAAAGCTTGTTTTAGAGGTAATTTTTTTGACGAGAGTCAGTTAAAAGATAGTTACGGTGGTTTATACCCCATAATATTTGGTTTAAAATCTGAATTTGAGCTTACTGATACTGAAAAAAGAGGTGTTTCTACTAATCAAGTAAGTGCTACCGCGAATAAATTTGATCCTTCTTTCTTAGAAAGAAAAAAAGGCTCAGCAAGACAACCGAGATTGCAAGATATTTTAGAACCATCAGAATTAACTACCTCCTCCGGCGCTGCTCCGCCAAAATCACTCCGCCCAAAATTAAAGCCAAGGCCAGCCCCTGCAGCCAGTTAACAGTTTCTTGTAAAAAAAACATTCCTAAAGGGATATAGACCAAAGGTTGTAAATACCAAAACAGACTTGCTTCAGAAACCTCAATACCATCTTGGCCTTTAATATAAGCAGTCAAGCCAATGATTGAACCAAACAAAGCCATGTAAAGTCCAGCTAGCCACACTTGCCAGTGTTGAAGATCTAAGCTAACTTGATTAATCAGTTTAGTGATCGAAAACTCAGCCTCACTAAAGCTTAATATCATAAAGCTGGTTAAACCTACATAAAAACTAATGGTAGTAACAAATAACTTAGGTAGGTTGCGATAAGCTTTTTTGGCCCAAACAAAATAAACTGCTGTGCTAATGTTTTGTCCAATGATTAGTAAGTTGCCAGTTAAAGAAATCCCTTGTTGCTGGGCAAAGCCATTTAATACAGGAAGAACAGTGAGTAAAATAGTTCCACAAAAAGCTAATATTAGACCGAAAAACTCGTGTTTTTCCTCTCGCTCTTTTAACAAGGCTATTCCAGCAACTATTGCAAAAATAGGTGCAGTAGTAGTTAACAAACTAGCTTCAATAGCACTGGTTTTAGCCAAGCCAAAGTAGAGTAGCGACAAGGCTAAAGTTGTACCAACTAGCTCGATCTTGCTAATAGTAAGAATTTGCTGAGTTTTTTGATTGATTTTAGGCCAGTAATACCACAGAATTGGCAAAGAAAAGACCACTGCCCCTATATAACGGTAAAACAAATAACGAAATGGACTAGTAAACTCTAGGGCAGGTTTAACAATGATTAATGAAGCACCCCAAACTAAAGTATTGATGATTAACAAAAAATAAGACTTTAAACGGACAGTGGTTTTTTTCTTAGCCATTAGTTTAGTTTAGCATTGAAGCTTTAACTCACCAAACGTTGTTTTTAATCGATAAGTCTGGTTTTAAACTAGCAAGAATATAGTAGTTAATTGGTTTTTTTAAGTTGTTTAATGGCTTTTTCCAGGCTAAGCTCGGTCTGTTCACCACTGGCCATGTTTTTTAAACTAACAGTTTGTGCTGCAAGCTCTTTTTCGCCAATCACTATTACCCAAGCGAGCTTTTTTTGATCAGCCAGTTTAAACTGTTTGCTGAGTTTATCAAATTCAGGATAAACCTCGGTCTTGATGCCAGCCTGACGAAGTTTTTGGGCTGTTTGTAAACTCACAGCTCTAGTTTCTGGAGCAAACAAAGTAACCAAGACTTGAGTGGTGTTTGTGAGTTGTTTAAAAATACCCAATTTGGCAGCAGC
Source organism: Minisyncoccota bacterium (assembly GCA_014728425.1). Lineage (GTDB taxonomy): Bacteria > Patescibacteriota > Microgenomatia > UBA1400 > PJMF01 > WJLO01. Next base: position 2,682 of record WJLO01000078.1, read on the forward strand.
TTCAACCATGCGGTCAAAGCCAAAAGCAATACCTACAGCAGGCATTTTCAAGCCACCAAGTTCTGCAATTAAATTATCATAACGACCACCACCACCACAAGAACCAACCTGGTAGTTGGGCAAGATTACCTCAAAGATCATGCCAGTGTAATAATCTAAGCCTCTGGCTAGAGTAGAATTAAACTTGATCTTATCTTGAGGTACGCCTAAATTGACTGCTTGATCAATAATATCTTGCAGATTAACACTAATTTGAGCTTGTTGAATAGCGGTTAAGGCCTGTTCAGCAACTTGATGATCAAGGCCCTTGTTAGTGAGTTCAGCGAGCACCTGCTCTTCAGAGATTTTGTCAAGCTTGTCAATGCTTTGAATGATGGAGAAGACGTCAACCTCTTGAGTGGCTATAGGCTTGAGGGTTTTAAACAAGATTTGACGGTCATTAATACTTAACTCTACTTGGTTAAAGCCAACATTTTGAAAAGCAGCATAAGTACAAGCTAGGATTTCAGCATCAGCAATCGGCGCAGTAGCACCAAAGATATCAATATCACATTGAGTAAATTCTCGGAAACGACCCTTTTGTGGTTTATCTGCTCTAAAAACATTTTGAATTTGATAGCGTCGAAAGTAGCGCGGTAGTTGATGTTGATACTGTGCTAATATTCTAGCTGTGGGTACAGTTTGATCATAACGTAGACCAATCTGGCGTTGACCGCGATCTTGAAAGGTATAAACCAGTTGATCAGCTTCTTGGCCATATTTACCCAGTAAAAGATCAGCATACTCTAGAGTAGGCGTTTCTAAAGGCTCAAAGCCATAAAGCTCAAAAGTTTGTTTAACTTTATTAAGAACAAAGTCGCGTTGTTGTTTTTCTAAGGGTAAAAAATCGCGAAAGCCCTTGAGCGTTTGTAAAGGTTGGTTGGTTGTTGACATGGGGGTATTGTAACAACTTTAATGCTATTTTTCATTAAACTCAAGTTTATAACCCCATCCTCTGGCAGCAACGATAAGAAAATTAGGCTCACATTGTCTCATGATTTTATTGACACGATAGACTTCCTGCTTGAGGGTTCCTGGGCTAGTTGATAATAATCTACAAAGATTGTCAGTAGATAAACTGCCTTCAGCGATTATTAAAGCAGTGACAAGATCACGTTGTAGTGGTGATAGGCCTTCTGAGGTTAATTTGCGTGAAATTTTGTTCAACATGTTAGTCCAGCTTTCATTCATGATGAATTAAATATAAGAAAAGATGACTATTGTTGTCAATAAATTTATTCTAACTCAGTAATCTCACGCAGCCTCCAGTAGGCGCCAGCTACATTATTTAAACCTGGATCAGTGGCTGGTAAGTTTAAGTTCTTGATTTGCCAGTAGCCTTTAGCACTTAAGGCACGACCTTGATTGGCTAATTCTTGAGCTTTTTTAAATGAATAAGCGCGATTAATTAATTGACGATGTTCGCTAGACTCGGTCATTAATTGACGAATTTGATCAATACTACGATCACTTTTAACATGATAGTCTAAACCTGCTTGGTCTGGCTCACGACCAAGCACTACTTGATAAAGCTCACTAATAGCCTGGCGTCTTTTTTGATAAGTAGTAGGAGGATTAACATCAGCAATAATCTTGGGTTTATAACTAGGCCAACTATCACCAGGGCAGGCAGTAGCACTAAAGTCTGAATGGCCTTTAAGATCTTCCCAACCATCGCAGTTGGTTAAGGCAGGAGTGCGAAAGAATAGTTGTGAGGCTAGTTCATGAGCTGAGTGAATTTGAGCATTGCTAGGCTGTTTACCATTCATAAACTTACCTACCAAACAAACTCCTAAAGCTGAATGGTTATAGTTATAAACATGAGCTCTGGCAGTAGTAAGATCGCCTACATAATAAGTAGTACCGTCTTTGGTAATAATGAAATGATAGCCTACACCGCCCCAACCTCGATTTTGAACATGATAGCGAGCAATGTCGTCAGGAGTTTGGGTGTCTGGTCCAGCTGAATGATGAATGACCAGGTATCTAACTTGAGCCAAAGGTCTGACCCAACTCCAAGTATAAGAGTTACCTATAATTTGTTGACGATAATCAACAAATTTGTCAGCTAAAGCTGGAACTGTGAGACTAAAGTTGCCCATATGATTAATAATTGTTAGTTTAGTTGAGATCTTGAGACATCTTATGTCAGTTAAGATCTGATTATTTAACTTGTTTTTATGATTATTTTATTCAGTATCACCTTGTTTAAAATAAAAACCTACAATAAAACCAAATGGTCCGCCTAACACACCAGCAATCAAGGTAGCTAGCTCTTTAGCTGTAGCTACAGGATCAGCAAAAGTATTGGGTTGAAGACCATTAATAATAAACGGACCAATGAGAGTTAAGGTGACCAAAGCTAAAAAAACCACACTAAACATCTGTGCAATATGAGCCCTAGTGCTTTCTTGCGAAGCTGCTTTATCAAAGGGAATAGTGCTAGATTGTTGTTTACTAGGTTCTTTGATTTTTACGTCAGGTCTGGGCTTGTTTTTAGTGGGAGTATCAGTAGGCAGCATTTCTGGCTGTGAATCTGCTACTGGTGGGGCAGTGGTAGTAGTTGGCTGGCGTGGCAGATCGTCAGTAGTCATAGGCTTGTTTCTAGGGCAGGAAAACTAACTAGTGTTATTCTACGCGAGTCTTGTTTTTTGCAAAAACTTTAACTCTCAAAATAGTATCAGAACCTTTTTCTTTCATGGTAACCACTCGGCCTTGAGCCATACGCAAAAGTTCATAAGCCTGAGCCATTACACCGCCAACAGTAGTGTTGAGTTCTTTAGCAAGGTCTTTGGCTTCTTGCAAAGAACCATCATCAAAACTAATGGTTACGGTGTCGGCTTTGTTTTTATCTTGTGGTGGGTTGATTTGGTAATCAAGGCTGTTCATTTGTGATGATTAAGCTTAAAATTTATTACTAAAGTAAAGTTATTATATCATAGCCAGGCATACTAGTTTGACAGGCTGTTTGTTTTTTTTGTCATCTAAGTCCACACAGTGTTTTCGTAACGGTAACCAAACTTTCCAGCTAGATAAACACCAGGTTCAATAGTGAAGACCATGCCGGGCTTGATAGGTTGCTGGTTTTTCCAATTAATTGAAGGCGGCTCATGAATATCAAGGCCTAAACCATGACCAGTAGTATGGATAAAAAAATCGCCATAACCAGCTTTTTTAATTACTTGTCGGGCAGCTTGATCTAAGTTTTTGACTTTTAATGCTGCAATGGCTTTCAGTTTTTGTTTTGCAGCTTGGTAGGCTTGTTTAACAAGCTTTTCTACTTTAATGAATTCAGGGTCAGGCTTGGTGCCAAACCAAATTGTTCTGGTCATGTCACTGCAATAGCCTTGGTAACTAGCGCCAAAATCAATTAATATTGCTGTTTCTGAGGTGAGTTTTTGATCAGTGGGCTGATGATGGGGTAGAGCAGTGTGTTGGCCAAAAGCCACAATAGTGGGAAAAGCTGGTTGAGGGGAACCAAGTTTTTTGAGTTGGGTTTCTAAAAGTTCTTTTACGGCTAGCTCGGTCATGCCAGTTGTTAATTGAGGTTCTAACTGCTGCCAAGCTTGCTGGGAGATCTTAACTGCCTTTTTGATTTTTGCCAGCTCACTAGTGTCTTTACTCATTCGTAACTCCCAGATTAATTGTTTGGCTAGACCTCGAACTTGCCAAGAGGATTTTTGCTGCAAAGCTTGATGTTCTTTAACAAATAAGGAACTTTCATCAACTAAAATAGTTTTAAAAGAGTGTTGTTGTTGAACAATGTCAAGGTGTTTAAGTAGTTTTTTTAAATTGCAGCCGGGTAAGTTGATGATTTTTTGATGATTAACTACTGGGGAAAATTGATTATGAATTAAGTAAGCCTGTTTTTTGGTAAGTAAAGCATAGGCTTCTCGTTCAGCTGGTACTAAAAATTGAAAATCAGTAAAGTACTGGATATCACTAGGGGCAGAAAGCAAGATAGCCTGGCTAGGGGTGATTTTTTGCTGCAGTTTGGCTAATCGTGGACCAAGGAACGACATACTGAGATTGATTTATTCGGTTTCAGTTAATGGGGCTAAAGAGCGGATAGTAGTAATAATTTGTTCACCATCCTCGTTCTGGTAACCAACCACTAGCACTTGTAAACCTTCGGTAAATAAACTAGTTTGACTAGTTTCTCCTTGGAGATCTTGGAACTCAATGTTTTGGCTTAAAGTAAGACTTAAAACCTCGGTTTCATTTTGTTTTTGTCGGGGTTCGAGGTCTAGTTTGCTGCGAGACAAAGATTTGATCGTGCCAAACATGACTAAGTGAGGACTAGGTCTTAAAGACTCGCTACTAACCACAATCCTTTTGGGATTGAACTCCGCGTCTTCCTGATAACCCATGATAATCAACCAATCATCTACTGCCACTTTAGTAAGTTCGATTTCTTGCCCGTCTTTTACCAAAGTAACTTGATCATCAATAGCCAAGATTTGTGTACCATCTTGGTTTTCTACAGTGATGGTTTCTTCAGTTAAGCGTTGTACTTGAGCAATAAAGCCATAGCTTTTTTGAGAAAGATCATCAATAGTGCCCTTAATTTGGTCTTTTTTTTCTTCTACTACTTTTTCAATACGTTCTTTAAGATTTTTAGTAGTAGGGTCAGCAGGATCTATTGTTGGACTGATTTCTATATCAGAGTCTTTATCTATAGCTACAGATAAAATATTATTGGTTTGACTGAAAAATAAAGCTGTTGCTAGGCTAGTAATGAGCAGAGTGGTTTTAAGTTTTGACATAATTTTATTGATCGTTGGTTTGCGCAGAATCACTAGCTGGTGTTGTTGCAGCTGATTCTGATTCCTGATCAAACTTATCAGTAACAATGATAGTTTTTTCTAGTTTAACAGTATTGCCATCTTCATTAATGGTGATTACTGTAATGACATTGCTGCCAACTTCAAGGTCAACTTCAGTAGAAAAGTTGCCGGTTTCATCAGCAGTGATAATCTCTTCCTGATTACCTACAAATACTACCACATAGTTATTGGCCAAAGTATTGCCACTTACAGTGATAGTTCTTTGACTTTGGATAACGTTGTCCAAAGGATTGCTTAAACTAAGATTTTTAGAAATATCAATGGTGGGAGTAGGTGAGGCAGTGGTTGCTAAGTCAGGATTAATAGTGTTGTTTTGATCAGTTTTTTTTAATTGGTAAGCTCCAAAAGTGATCAATAATCCTAATGCTACCCCAATAAAAATGGCAATTAAGGCTTCTTTTTTCATGAATTTATTGATTTCTCCTGCTTGATCATAATCATAACATCTGATATAAAAAAATCGAGATGCAAATTCAATATTATGGTCACTCCTGTTTTCGACTTAAGGGCAAGCGCGGTATGGTGGTAATGGATCCTTATGATGATTATGTAGGTTTGAGCCTGCCCAATATTAGTGCAGATATAGTGACCATTTCTCATGACCATCAAGACCATAATCAAGCTAGTGTGATTCGTGGTACTGCTAGAAGAGATCAGCCTTTTGTGATTAAGCAACCAGGGGAGTATGAGGTAGGAGGGATCTCGGTTTTTGGAGTGGGTGCTTTTCATGATGAAAACCAAGGGGTAGAACGAGGCAAAAACATTATCTTTACAGTGTTAATTGATGGAGTGAGAGTGTGCCATTTAGGGGATCTTGGTCATGAAATCAAAGAGGATTTGATTGCTGAGATTGGGATGATTGATGTGTTACTGCTACCTGTAGGCGGAGTTTATACCATTGATCCTAAACAAGCAGTAAAAGTAGCCCGCTCTTTAGAGCCAGCTATTGTGATTCCAATGCATTATCAAACTGATCAGCATGAACAAAAAGTTTTTGGTGAGTTAAGTACTTTAGCAGACTTCTTAAAAGAATACAGTGCTGAGCCAGAAACTGTGAATAAGTTAAGTCTTGATCAAAGTCGTTTGCCTGAGGAGATGGAGTTAGTAGTACTGAGCAAGAGTTGACGCGCCAATCAGAGTTGCAAATTCATCACCAACATATTACATTGAGGTTAACATTAACGAGATTATCATAGTTAAGTTTTTTCATGGCTGCTAAAGCAAAACTACCACCACATGATAGTGATATTGAATGCTCAGTATTAGGGGCAATTTTAATTGATCCTGATGCCATTGTGAAGGTTGTTGAGCATTTGGGTGCAGAAGCTTTTTATGAAAAAAAGCATCGGTTGATCTTTGAAGCAATGTTGACTTTGTATGAAAAGCGTGAGGCAGTAGATGTAGTAACAGTCACTAGTCAGTTAAGAAAACAAAAACAACTAACAGCAGCTGGAGGCAGTGCTGGCATTGCTCAACTTTCTAACAAGGTCTCTACTGCTGCCAATGTGGAAACTTATGCTCAGTTAGTTAAAGAAGCTTATATCCGCCGCCAATTGATCTCGATGTCGGCAGAGTTAAGTGACTTAGCTTTTAATGAGAGCAGAGAAACTCAAGACATCCTGGATTTGGCAGAGCAACGAGTTTTTAAGGTCTCACAAAAAAGCACTGATAAAGCTTTTATTCATGTTAAAGATACTTTAGTAGAAAGCTTTGAGCGTTTGGATGAACTGCAGCGCATGGGTAACGACCTCAGAGGCTTGCCCACTGGTTTTGAAGATTTAGATAAACTTTTAGCTGGGCTACAGCGCTCTAATTTAATTATTTTGGCAGCAAGGCCCGGCATGGGTAAGACTGCTATGGCTTTAAACATAGCTCAGCATTTAACTGTGACTGCCAAAAAAAAGCTGGGTTTTTTCTCTTTAGAAATGAGTCGAGAGGAGTTGGTTGATCGTTTAATGGTTAGTCAAGCTGACATTGATGCCTGGCGGTTAAAAACTGGTCGATTAGATCAGCAAGACTTTTTAAAGTTATCTGATGCTATGGGGGTTTTGGCTGAGGCTCAGTTATTTATTGATGACACTCCTGGCATGAGTATTTATGAGATGCGCACCAAAGCTAGAAGACTGATGACTGAACATCAAGTTGATATGATTGTTGTTGATTATCTGCAGTTGGCTCATGGCCGCACCACTGATAATCGGGTACAAGAAGTGGCTGAGATTTCTCAAGGTTTAAAAAACATTGCTCGTGAGCTGCGCATTCCAGTGCTGTCCTTGTCACAATTGTCACGGGCGGTAGAGAACCGGGGTGGAAAACGACCTCAGTTGTCAGATTTGCGAGAGTCAGGCTCGATTGAGCAAGATGCTGATGTAGTAATGTTTTTGTATCGCAAAGATGAAGAAATGCGAGAGTCAATGAGTTTGCGAGTTTCCAAACACCGCAATGGTCCTTTAGGTGAAATAGATCTGTTTTTTAGAGGGGATCGTATTCGTTTTTATGGTATGGAAAGTAGGGGAGTTAGTAATTAATTGGCAATAGTTTTGTTTTTTATGCAGGCTCAAAAACATTAGCTGGCACTAGTAAAGCCAAATAACCAATAGATTAATCCTCCAGAAAGTAGTAAAAACATCAGAAAAAAGCCTAAATTTGCCTTTAAACTTTTCATGGATTGACTAGGATCAGCTTTATCTACACTAAAAATAATAATGATGGCAACTGCCAGCCAGATCACTCCGCGCAGGATGACTGACCAAATGCTATCAACAGCAAAAGCTTTAAGGGCAATTTCTTGGATGGTCTCCATATAATCAATATGCATGATTGGCTGGTAAAATGCAAGTTAGATTGGTAAAATCTAATCTATGCCGCGGTGGCGGAACTGGTAGACGCGTAGGTCTCAAAAACCTATGAGGTTTATCCTCATGTGAGTTCGATTCTCACCCGCGGCACAATATGTGGCCTGTTTTATTTAATTTTGGTCCTTTTGGCTTAAAGACCATTGCGGTCTTTAATATACTGGCGTTTTTGACTACTGCTTTTGTGATTTGGCGTAAAAGCAGAGAAGAGCACTATCAAGAGCGTCAGTTGTTTGATGGTTTTTTGTTAGCCTTGGTTTTTGGTGGATTAGTAGCACGCTTAGCTTTTATTGTGGTTAATTTTAGTCGTTTTCAAGGCAGTTTTTTAGCTTGGTTTGATTTGATTAATCATTCTGGTTATTTATTAAACTTTGGTATTTTAGGGGCTGGTTTTTATTTATTTCGTTTTGCGCAAAAACACAAATGGGATCCTTATGAGGTGGTAGATTTTGGAGCTACAGCAGCAGCTCTAGGTTTGTTTTGGCTTCAGTTAGGATATTTTTTCAATGGTTCTGGTTTTGGCCAGCCAACCACTTTGCCTTGGGGTTTAGTGTTTCCCGGAGTGATTCAAAAATATCATCCAGTGCAGTTATATTTGGCTGTTTTTTATCTGCTGCTTTATTTTTATCTCACTTGGGTGGAGTATCGTTATCGCACTTTTGAATGGTATCGGGCTGGTAAAAAATCAGCGCAAACTGGGTTTGTGTTTTTAAATTTTTTGATTGGCTTAGCTTTGATTCAACTAGGCTTAACACCAGTTAAATTAGCAGAGTTAAATTTGGGAGGGTTTAGTTTAGATATTGGATTTTATCTAGTGCTGTTGATTTTAAGTTTGGGCTGGTTGTGGTTGCGCTCTGGCAGAGAACTATTGCCCACTAAGAGAAAAAAACTTAATGTTAAATAATCCTGTGCTCCAGCAGTTAGAGATCATTTATCAAGATCAAGATTTATTAATAATCAATAAGCCAGCTGGCCTGGTAGTTAATCGTGCTCAAACAGTTAAACAGGCTACTTTGCAAGATTGGTTAGCAGCTAGGCAGGACAAACAGCTGCCAGCAGAGCAGTGGCAGGACTTGGTCCCTGGTGATTTTAATAAGCAATATGGCTCAGCTGAGGAGATTTTTGCGCAACGTCAAGGTTTAGTGCATCGGCTAGATAAAGATACTAGTGGGGTGATGGTGGCTGCAAAAAATCCTGGCAGCTTGGTTAACTTATTGGCCCAGTTTAAAAAAAGGCAAGTAAAAAAAGCTTATTTAGCTTTGGTTCATGGTCGACTTCAGCTTAAGCAGGGAAAGATTAATTTGCCTTTGAGTAGAACTAGAACCAGTCCTCACCAATTTGCAGTAGCTGCCGATGGTCGTCCAGCACAAACAAGTTATGAGGTGCTACAAGAATTTACCAAGTTAGATTTGCAAATTCCTGCAAAACTTAAAAAGTATCAACGCACCTATCAAGCTGGTTTTTCTTTGGTTAAATGTTGGCCGCAAACTGGCAGAACTCACCAAATCAGAGTGCATTTTAAACATTTACAGCATCCTCTCGTTGGAGATCAGCATTATGCTGGTCGTAAACGTATTAAGTTGGATAAACTGTGGTGTCCTAGACAATTTTTGCATGCTCAGGAGTTGTGCTTAATGCGCCCGCGTAATCATAAGCAGCAATGTTTTCAAGCAGCTTTGACAGATGATTTGCAAGTGGTTTTAAAGAGGTTGAGAGGGGAGGGTGGTTAGGTTTTGGTTGGTAAATACTAGGCCAGCTAGTTTTGGTTCTGGGGTATTGCGTTTCCTTGTTGACCAGGGGTTTTCTTGTGTGCTAAGCTAAAACTAATGTCCAATTGGTTTATCAATTTCAAGGGTAGTTTGCAACGTAACTTTCAGTTTTGGAAAGCAGAGAGTAGTAAACATCCTAAGGAGTGGTTGGGTTTTGGTTTGATTTTGGTGATTTCTGCAGCATTGTTGGTTTCTGGTATTTGGCGGCGATCTTCAGAGATTCGCAGTCAAGCAGTGTCTTTAAGTTTTCAAAGCACTCAGCAGTCTTTTCAGGTTCAAGTTACTGCAGCTAAGTTAGCTGTTGGTCAAGAGATAACTTTTCGTATTCAAGCACTTAGCTCAGCAGATGAAGCAGCTGGCGCTAGTAATAATCGTGGGGCAGTATTGGGCACTCAAGATGAGGCTGAGCTATTGGAAAAACCTGGCCTAGTTGAGTTTTTACGACAGCAACTATCGCAACAAGCTACGCCAGTACCCAGGCCGACCAGCATAGCGCCAGAGCCTACTAGTGGCAGTGATCAACCAGGAGGCGTGGCTGGCGAAATAAGTTATTCTTGGCAGATCATCAATGCGGCTAATAATCAAAGCGTGCTCAGCGGCAATACTCAAGAATTTAAGTTTGTGCCTAAGCAACAAGGGCAATATCGGGTGAAAGTTATGTCATCAACTGGTGACCATGCCGAGTTTGTTTTACATATTCAAGCTACTGGTGAAGGCGGTGAAGCACGAGAGTTTAAAACCTATTATGTTGATGATGAAGGCAAGTGTCCAACTGGAACTGATTGTTACCAAACTCCTCAAGAAGCTATTGATGCAGTGTTGGCTGCTTATCATAGCAATAATGTTTACGAAATCAAGATTGCTCAAGGTACTTATGGTTTAGCAGGAGCTAATCAGGTAATTTTGATTGAAAAAGGTGATTTAGCCGAGCTTAAATTAACCATCAGAGGCGGTTATCGGGGTGGTGCTGATGAAGGCGATTGGGATGATGTTACTGCTGGAGAAACGATCCTGAGCGCAGAAAATCAAGATCATAGAGTAATTGCCACTGGTCTTGATATTGACGAACTAAACTTAGAACACTTAACTATCCGAGGTTCAGTTAAGCCAGGAAGTACTATTTATGAGTCCTCTGACCATGCTTTAGCAATTGGTAATAAAAGCACAGTTAATATTGACCACTGTCGATTTATCGAGCTTAATAACTTTTATGCCATTGGTATTAAATATGGCAGTACAGTGACTATTACTAATAGTTTGTTAAGCAGTCCTGAAGCAGCTCCTGATTATTCTGTTGGTGGAGGTGGTATTTATGTGCGCGGCAGTGCAACTTTTCCTACTGAATTAAACATTCATCAAAGCCAGTTGGTTGACAATCATCGAGTTCCAGCAGTTAAGTCTATTGATCAAGTAGCTTTAACTATTACTGATAGCGAGATTACGGGCAATAGGACTGGTTCTCAAGGTGCTGGTTTAAATATTTCTGGCACAGATCAGCCAATCAGAATCGAGCGCACTAAGATTAACAACAATCAAGCTGGCACTAATATAGGTGGGGAGGATGAAGATTTAAATCATGGAGCAGCAATCTATCTTCATGACTTAACCACTTATATTGATTTAATTAATATAGAAATTGCTGAAAATACTGGTTTGAGCGCCATTTATAGCTATGGTGCTCGTTTGATTAGAATGAAGCATGCCACTGTAATTAATCCTGCTAGCGACTATGGTTTTTATCTTGATGATCACTTGGGCACTACTAATGATCATAGCAATTTTCAAATTACTAATAGCGTAATTGCCAATCACGCAGTCAAAGGCCTAGAGATTGAGCAACACCCTAATTATCCAGGAGCTATTTATGTGACTTTAGATCATAATTTGTGGTGGGGAGTTACCTTTGATGTAAGTTCAAATAACATTGATTTTGCAGACTCAACCGAGTTTAATGAAGACCCAGCAGCTGCTGATTATCCAGAAACTAGCGAGCCAACCTTTCCAGGAGATAATTATCATATTGATGAAGAGTCTCCTTTGAAAGATAGAGGTAAAACCCTGGAAGATGTCACTGATGATATTGATGGTGATTCGCGACCAGCTGAAAGTGCTTATGATATTGGTGCAGATGAATATGTGATTGAAGAAACAGAACCCACGCCAACTTCCAAGCCAACTGCGCCACCTATCCCGACAAATACGCCTGGACCAACTTCAGCACCTAGTTGTGGCCAAAGCTATGATTATTGTACTGCTAATGATGACTGTTGTGGCGAGTTGGTTTGCAATGACAATAATCTCTGTGGTTCTTTATGTAACAATGATGGTGACTGTTATGAGAAATTTTCCTGCATTGATGGAGTTTGTCAGATCGCAGATGATACTGATGATGATGGCACTCCTGGATATATTGATGATACTGATGCCTGCTTGTTAACAGATGAAACTGACCAGCAAATTGATCCGCAAACTCCTGGTTATTTGTTAGATCTTGATCAACCAGATCCACACAAACATAGTGATTTTTGCTTATATGATGACACTTTAATTGAGTTAAGCTGCCCAGGAGATTTGAAAAACTATCAAGAGATTGAAGTGCATTGTCCTAATGGTTGTGCTACTAATGATGAGGGTTTGGGTTATTGCCAGTAAACTGTTATCAGAATAAGACCTAAGTTTAGAGCGCAGTTGTCCAAATCTATGTTAAGATAAGTTTGTGCAGGATAAAGTTTTTCAACTCATCGATCAAGAGTGTCAGCGCCAACAACACAAGATTGGCTTGATTCCTTCAGAAAACAACTCTTCACCCAAGGTCTCTCAAGTTTTAGGTTCATGTTTGTCTAATAAATATAGTGAGGGTTATCCAGGTCGACGTTATTATGAAGGCAATCAAATCATTGATCAGTTAGAAGCTTTGGCAATAGCAAGAATCAAAAAGCTTTTTCAAGTGCCTCATGTGAATGTCCAGCCATATTCTGGCTCTCCAGCTAATAGTGCTATTTATTTTGCCTTATTAGAACCAGGAGATACACTAATGGGCTTGGCCCTAGCTAGTGGCGGACATCTTACCCACGGGCATCCTAAAGTGACTTTTTCTGGCCGCTATTTTCACTCAGTGCAATATGGGCTCAATCGTCAAGCTCGGGTGGATTTTCAAGCCTTACGAGCCTTAGCCAAAAAATATCAACCTCAAGTAATTGTGGCTGGTAATACTGCTTATCCTTTTCAACTGGATTTTGCTAGGTTTAGAGAGATTGCTGATGAAGTTGGAGCTTGGTTAGTGGCAGATATCTCTCATATTACTGGCTTAGTAGTGGCTGGTGAACATCCTTCGCCATTTACTACTGCTGATGTAGTGATGAGCACCACTCATAAAACCTTTCGTGGTCCTAGAGGGGCGATGATCTTAGTGACCAAACAGGGTTTAAAGCGAGATGCCGATTTAGCCAAAAAGATTGACAAAGCAGTTTTTCCCGGCTTGCAAGGTGGGCCGCATAATGCTACTACAGCAGCTATTGCAGTAGCTGCTCAAGAGGCTGGTACTAAAAGATTTAAAAAATATGCTCGCCAAATTCGCCAAAATGCTCAAGCTCTAGCTACTGCTTTACAAAATCAAGATCTTAAACTAGTGGGCAATGGCACTGAAACCCATTTAATGCTCATTGATTTAACTCCCTTTGGCACTAGTTTAGGGCCGCAGGTAGCCTATGCTTTAGATGTAGCTGGCATTTATGCCAACTACAATACTATTCCCAATGAACCCGGCTCACCCTTTTATCCTTCTGGTCTGAGAATTGGCACGCCTTTGGTAACTACTAGAGGAATGAAAGAGCCCGAGATGAAACAAATTGCTGCTTGGATTGCGCAAGTAATTACAGTAGTTAAAGATCAACCCCTGCCTCAAAACAATAGTCAGCGTCAGCAGTTTTTAAAAGATTTTAAAAACCAAATCACCAAAAATCAAGTTTTAAAAGAAATTAATCAACAGGTAAAAGAATTAACCAAAGACTTTCCTTTATTTAAATGGTAATGACAAAAAAAATCGGTGCTCATGTTTCTATTGCTGGTGGGATAGATAAAGCAGTAGTGCGAGCTCAGCAACTTGGTGCTAACTGCTTACAGGTATTTTCGGGAAGTCCTCGGATGTGGAAGCGAACTCCTTTAGAGAAAATTAACCTCGACAAATTGTTTACAAAACAGAAAGAATTGGGCGTTTCACCAATCTTTACGCATGCGCTGTATTTAATAAATTTAGCTTCAGACAAACCCGAATTAATCAAGAAGTCAGCAACCGCTTTAATTCATGATCTTAAGTTTGATGCTTTAGTAAAAGGTTCGGGTGTGATAGTGCATTTAGGCAGTCATCAAGGTCGAGGTTGGCATACAGTTAAAAACCAATTAGTAAAGCTAATTAAAAAAGTCTTGGCAGCTACGCCTCAAGCTAGCCAATTGTTAATTGAAAACTCAGCAGGGCAAAAAGGAAAAGTTTGTAGCGATTTAGCAGAAATTAGCTGGTTACTAAATCAAGTTGATGATCCTAGATTAGGCTGGTGTTTTGACACTTGCCATGCTTTTACTGCTGGTTATCGTTTGTACGCAGGTCACAAGATTGCAGTTAAAGAGCCTGCTCAAGATAGAGGAGTGGCCATTAATAAAATTAAAGAGCTTAAACTTTGGCCTACACTTAAGTGTGTTCATGTTAATGATAGTAAGTTTGAGTTTGGCTCTGGTCGTGATCGACACGCCAATTTAGGCGAAGGTCAAATTAATAAAAAAGCTTGGAAAAGCTTTTTTGCTCATGATCAAGTCAAGTCATTGCCTTTGATTTTAGAAGTGCCAGGTTTTGATAATCAGGGTCCAGATGCAGAGAATCTAGCAAGGTTAAAGGAGTTAGCAACTTAGTTGATGCTAAAATATTTTTATGACCCCAATTGTTTTTAATGGTTATCAATTTGTTAAAGACTTTCAGCCACAATTAAAAAAGCGGGTAGAGGCTTTGCAAGCTCAAGGCTGTCAGCCTCATATTGCTGCTTTTTATTTTCAAGAAGATGCAGGGAGCGTGTTATACACCAAAAAAAAAGCTCAGGCGGCTCAGCAATTAGGTATTAAATACCAAACTTTGAGTTTTGCTATTAACACACCAGTGCAGCAGGTTTTGGCTCAGCTTAGGGAGCTTAACCAGCAGGATCAGGTTACTGGAATTATTATTCAAAAACCCACAAAAACAACCTATAAATCAATAAAAACATCTAAGAGTTTTACTAATTGGTGGCAACAATTAGTTAAGCAGATTAAACTTAGTAAAGACGTTGATGGTCTACACCCCAAAACTCTCCAAAGCATTAAGCAAGGACAATGGCAATCACAAGGACATGTTTTGCCAGCTACTACCCGAGCGGTGTTAAAGATTTTAGCTTTAGCTAAACAGCAACTTAAGTTAAGGTCTTTAGCTAAAGTATTGATTTTAGGCCGCTCTGACCTTTTAGGTAAACCCTT
>WJLO01000079.1 GCA_014728425.1 Minisyncoccota bacterium
AAGCCAAAAAAATCTTTAACAAGCATCATTATGGGATGCAAGAGGTTAAAGATCGTTTTTTAGAATACATCTCGGTTTTAAACTTGCGCCAAAACCAGTATGCTCAAAGTGAGTTTAAAGCTCCGATTTTGTTGCTGGTTGGTTTAGTAGGCACTGGTAAAACTACTTTTGCTTTTTCTTTGGCAGAAGCCTTAAATAGAAAAATAGTTAGGATTCCTTTTGGAGGCATGAGTGCTGCCAAAGAGTTGCGAGGCTCGTCACGGTTGATTTTGGGTTCAGAACCAGGCAGAGTGATCAAAGGTATTTGTGAAGTAGGCGTGCGCAATCCAGTGATTCTTCTTGATGAAATTGATCGAGCTGCAGATGAGGCCAACATGGATGTTATGGGAGTGTTAGTTGAATTATTAGACCCAGCGCAAAACTCAGCGTTTCGAGATACTTATATTGATTACCCTGTTAACTTGAGTCATGCTATTTTTATTGCCACTGCCAATAATACTACTAAGATTGCTACTGCAGTATTAGACCGGATGGAAAAGATCACCATGCCTTCTTATTCTGATGAAGAAAAAACTGTTATTGCTCAAAGATACATTTTACCTAAGTTGCTTAAAGATGCTGGATTAAAGCCTGGTCAGTTTCAGATCAAAAATGAAGTTTGGCCCAAAATGGTCCGACCATTGGGTTATGATGCTGGTATTAGAACTTTGCAACGCACCTTGCAAGGAGCAGTGCGCAAAGCAGCGCGGATTATTGTTGAGCGCGGCTTTAATGAGGTGGTTATTACTCCAGAAAACGCTAAGATTTTCTTACCAAGTTATTAAATCAAGTTTTTAGCCCTCTTTTGGCTTTAATGACTGCTGAGAGTTAGTGATTAAAGCAGTCTGTTCTTGAGAGTTTTCCCCTAACAGATTACTGATAACTACGTTAAAATAAGGTTATGCAGTTATTATTATTAGTTATTCCTAGTTTAGCAGTGGTTAGTGCAGTGTTGATTTATCGTCATAATGGCAAAAAAGAGGTTCTCAAGTTTGATTTGGTGCAGTTTGTTTATGCTTTTGTGCTTTCGCCAGCATTGTTTGTGTGGTTGAAAAGTTTTTTGTTTTATTTAGTCAAGACTGATCCAGAGCTTAACTTTTCTTCTACGCAAATGTATGCTCTAGATACTAGTTTTAGTGTGCTATTTATGTTTGTCTATGCTTTTATTGTGATTCATTCTTTAACTAAAAGCTTTAACTTAAAAAGAAAAGAAGATCCTTTATATGATGTTTTTCGTCATAGTGAATATTTTCATCTCTGGCTGACTCATTTAGTGATGTATTTAGGCATTATGTTAATTGCTACTGTTGTTTCTTTTACCAATTTATTTTTACCACTAGAGTTAGAGACCAATCGTTTAGGTTTTTATTTATTGTTACTAGTGGGTGTTTTTGGCGGCTTAGGAGCTTTTTCTGGAGTTTGGTTGTCAGATCCAGAAGAGGCCAACTTTTTACGAATCATGAAGCTAGCTTCTGGTTTAGTTTTTTTACTACATGTGATAGTCTATTTTTTGATTGAGCCAGGTTTTTCTATTAAATATGGTTTTTATTGGTTAACCTTGATGACTTTTGCTACTGCAGTGTTCTGTTTCTTTTTCTTTCATCGTTCAGAAAAAGCCAAGGGCTTGCTAGAAAAATTTAAACATCATAAATGGGAGTTTAAGGCCGATATTTTTAAAAAAAAATAACAGTGGGATATTAAAATCTAATTATTAGCATTGCTGATTTACTAAAAACTAGTAACTAAATATTGAAAGTAGTTTAATTAATTGATAATCTCGAGTTTTGCAAAAGCTAGTTTAGTTAATTTTGCAACAGAGGTTACTAAGTAAAGGAAACAAGATGAATACTAAACAGTTAACTTTAATTCCTCTAGGAGGCATGGGTGAAGTCACCCAAAACATGTTTGTTTATGAGTATGGCAATGAAATTTTGATCGTGGATTGCGGGATTGGTTTCCCTGATGTTTACATGCCTGGAGTAGATGCTATTATTCCAGATATTAGTTATTTATTAAAGCAGTTGCAACAAGGTAAAAAAATTGTTGGTTTATTATTATCTCATGGGCATGATGATCATATTGCAGCCCTGCCTTATTTATTGCCAGAGTTGCCTAAGTTTCCTATTTATGCTTCACCTTTAGCAGCAGGTTTTGCTGCCGAAAGAATGGATGATGCTGGAGTAAAACGAGATATTCAGGTGATGCCTAATAAAAAAGTGCAAAAACTGAGCAATAATTTTAGCTTTGAGTTTTTTGCTGTCACTCACTCAGTTCCAGACACACGACACATTTTGATTCAAACACCAGTAGGTAATATTTATCATGGTAGTGATTTTAAACTAGACCCACATCCAGTTGATGGTGTTTTAACAGATTTTGAACATATTACTCAATTAGGTAAAAAGGGTATTTTATTAATGCTAATGGATTGCTTGCGAGTAGAGCGGCAAAAATGGACTAAGTCTGAGTCAACCACTGGGCCAGTTATTGCCCAAGAAATGCAAACTACTAAAGGCAAGTTTGTAGTTACTTTAATGAGTTCTCATATTCACCGAATTCAACAAGTAGTAGATGCTGCTGCCCAACATCAACGCAAAGTGGCTTTTGTAGGTCGTAGTGTAGAACAAAATGTGCGTATTGCTGGTCAACTAAAAAAACTAAAGTTACCAAAATCTGTAGTGATTGATAAACGTGATCTAGGTAAATATCCAGATCACCAACTGTGTGTGATTATTGCTGGTAGTCAGGGTCAAGAAGGCTCTTCTTTAGTGCGGGCAGTTTATGATGAACACCGCATTGTGCAGATTAATAAAAATGATAAGGTAGTGTTTTCTGCTGATGCTATCCCAGGCAATGAGGTGCCTTATTTTAAAGCTGTTGACGAGCTTTGTCGTAATGATGTTGAAGTGATTTATCCTGATGTTAATCCCAATGTACATCAGTCTGGCCATGCTAGTAGTGTGGAACAGCAGGAATTATTGTCTTTAGTGAAGCCGCAGCTAGTGATGCCTATTGGTGGGGCAGATCGTCATCGGACTAAGTTTTGGGAGTTGGTAGCTAAGCCTTTAAATATACCAGAAAAACAAGTACTCAGGCCCAAAACTGGTCAGGTCATGGCTTTTAATCAACAGGGTTATCAAGGTGTGGTTAAAAAAGTTACTTTAAATCCTAAAACCATTGATGGTTTAGGCATTGGAGATGTGGGTCCAATAGTGTTATCTGATCGCCGAAGTTTATCTCAGGCTGGAATTGTGGTTGTAGTGATTCCTCGTTCTAAAGGCAGATGGTTATTTAAAGAGATCATGGTGGTTTCTCGAGGGTTTGTTTTTATGCGCGAGGCAGATGAAGTGATCAAGTTTATTAAAGACCACACTACCAAGATTATTAAAAAAGCAGGTAAGAAGACTCCAGAACATGAGTTGAAACGCTTGATTGAACGGCGTTTAGGACGTAAACTGTATAAAGTAATTAAACGCGAGCCTATGATCGTGCCAGTAATTATGGAAACCGGCCATCATCAAGGTAAACGCAAACATTAATAATTTAATTATGCCAATAGTGGTTTTTATTATCCAGATCTTCTTGCTATTTTTGCTAGCTACTTTGTTTTTAAAGGTTTTGGGTGGAGAAAAACCGCAAAACAATCTGCACTTATTATTTGTGATTTTAGCCAAGTTTTTAGGAGTTTGGTTTATATTTTTAGCAGCTTTACGCATAGTAATTGGCTTGTTGCAATTGTTAACTTTAATTTAAGTTTTGACAAATCATTAATTATCCTATAATATTTTTAATATGGCTAGAAAACGGCGCAAACGCAAACAGCCTATCAAACTGAAGATTAAGGATGAAACTATTTATTCGGTTTTAGCTGTGATTTTGATTGCTTTAGGCATTTTGGTGATGATTTCTTTTACTGGTCAAGGCAAGTTCTTAGCTTTAATGAATCAAGTTCTTGGTCAAAAATTGGGTTTGAGCATGTTATTTTTGCCGTTTGTGTTTATTTCAGCAGGTTTAGTAATGTTTCAAACTAAATGGGCCTGGTCAAAGCCCAGTGTATTGTTGGGTACAGTGTTGTTAATGTTGGCGTCTTTAGGCTTGTTTCAATCTGGTCAGATTGGCGAACAAACTTTTATTAACTTAGCTCGATTGATTTCTCCAGCTGGCAGCTATTTAGTTTTTGCAGCGGTTTTGATTATTGGCATCTTGATCATCTTACAGCTTTCTTTTAAAGAGATTTTTGAAGTTTTGGCTAATTTAAAGCTATCTCGAAAAGCCAGTTTTGCTGAAAACGAACCAGCAGCAAAGTCAGCAACCAAAAAAGGCTTTCATTTACCTAAGTTAACTTTACCTTTTGCTAAAAAAGACTTGAAGATTAATCAAAACGATTCAGATTTAGCCACTGATTCTCCCAGCACTGCTGTTGATCAAGACTCAGCAACAGATCAAGAACTAGCTTTAAAGCATTTAGCTACTAGTCAACCTTCTAGCAAAGCTCCAGCTACTAAAGCTCCTGATTTGCCAGATGGAGGCAGTTTAACTACAAACACTCCAATGGTTTGGGACTATCCACCTTTATCTTTATTAAGTGCTAAGCCTGGTGGTAAAGCCGATCGCGGTGATGTGCGTTCTAATGCACAGATTATTGAAAACACCCTAGATTCTTTTGGCATTAAAGCTAAAGTAGCAGAGGTTAATTATGGTCCCTCAGTTACTCAATATGCTTTAGAGATTACTCGAGGTACCAAGCTTTCTAAGATCACTAGTTTATCAAATGACTTGGCTTTGGCTTTGGCAGCGCCAACGGGACAGATTCGTATTGAGGCTCCTATAGCTGGTCGTTCTTTAGTAGGGGTGGAGGTGCCAAATCGTTCAGCTCAGTACGTTACCCTTAAGCAGATGCTGAGTTCTAATGTTATGAAGCAGCGGCGTTCTAAGTTAGCAGTAGCTTTAGGCATTAATGTAGCTGGTAAACCAGTGATTGCTGATATTGCTACTATGCCGCACTTGTTAATTGCTGGAGCAACCGGTTCTGGTAAATCTGTGTGTATTAATGCTTTTATGTGCTCGATTTTGTTCAGAGCCAGTCCGGCTGAGGTTAAGTTTATCTTAGTTGACCCTAAGCGAGTGGAGTTGACTGGTTATAATGGCATTCCTCATTTGTTAACACCAGTGATTATCGAACCTAAAAAAGTGGTGGCAGCACTTAAGTGGGCTACAGATTTAATGGATAAGCGGTACAAGCAATTAGCCGAAGTAGGAGTAAAAAACATTGATGCTTATAATGAACTAGCTGGTTTAGCAGCCATGCCTCATATTGTGGTTGTGATTGATGAGTTAGCAGATATTATGCTGTTTGCTCCTGGAGAGGTAGAAGAAACTGTCACTAGAATTGCTCAAATGGCTCGGGCAGTAGGTATTCATTTGGTGTTGTCCACTCAACGACCATCAGTAGATGTCATTACGGGGTTAATCAAGGCCAATATCCCTGCCAGAATTGCCTTTAATGTTTCTTCGATGACTGATTCTCGGGTGATTTTAGATATGCCTGGTGCAGAAAAACTTTTAGGTAGAGGAGATATGTTATTTATCCCGCCAGACCAGTCTAAACCTAGCAGAATTCAGGGGACATTTGTTTCTGATCGCGAAGCTAAAAGTTTAATTGATTTTATTAAATCTCAAGGTCAGGAACCAGAGTATAAAGAAGAGGTGATCTCTAAATATCAAGCAGTTAAGGTTGGTGGCAGTGGTTTAAATG
>WJLO01000080.1 GCA_014728425.1 Minisyncoccota bacterium
ACTACAGAACTAACGCCAATAATGACTCCCAGGGTGGTTAGGAAGCTGCGTACTTTATGAGCCATAATGGCTTTAAGCGCAATCACAAAGATGTTACGAATTCTCATGATTTGTTAGATTTTTTAGTGCGGGTTTTGTTTTTGGTTTTTGTGCTGGTTTTAGTGGTTGGCTGTGATTTTTGACCATGGTTGTTAGTGTCAGAAACGATTTGACCGTCTTTAAGAAACAAATGGCGTTTAGCAATTTTAGCTACGTTTTCTTCGTGAGTAACCATCATGATGGTTTTACCTTCTTTGTTGAGGTCAGTAAGAATTTTTTTGATCTCACTGCCGCTTTGAGAATCAAGGTTGCCAGTAGGTTCATCCGCAAAAATAATTGAGGGGTTATTAATCAAGGCTCGCGCAATAGCAACTCGCTGTTGCTGGCCACCAGAAAGCTGTGAAGGTTTGTTTTCTAGCCGTTCACCTAGGCCGATTTTTTCTAGTAAAGCTTTTGCTCGTTGCTCTCGTTCATTTTTGCTTACGCCAGCATAAACTAGAGGTAGAGCTACGTTTTCAATAGCCGAAGTCCGGGCCAGCAGGTTAAATTTTTGAAAAATAAAACCGATTTCTTGGTTTCGTAAATGAGCGCGCTCAACTTCATCATAAGAAGTAACATCTTGGCCTTTAAGCATGATTTGGCCACTGGTGGGCTCTGCTAAAATACTGGCTACTTGTAAAAAAGTGGATTTGCCACTACCAGATGGACCTTTAATGGCCACAAAATCTCCTGAACAAAGAGCAAAGTTCACTTTATCTAAAGCTTTGATAAGCTGATTGCCCAGATGGTAATGCTTAGAAACTTTTCTCAATTCCAAAACTGGTTGCTTTTTGTTAGCCTTTTTTTTCCTTTTTGCCATGGGTTTTATTGTAACCGAGGCGGGGAGGTTTGCAAATGATGAGTGCGGATGATGCTTGACAGAAGAAGAAGAAGAAGAGAGAATTAGGTTAAAGGAAATTAACAAGAAGGGTGAAAATGCCAGAAATTAAACATGAGGGAGAGACTTATAGAGTGGTGACAGGCTCCGAAAGATTTGGCGTCATGCTGCGTGATCAAGACGGTAAGCCAATTGCAGATGGGGTTAGCTTCATGCCGGTAAGTGGGAGGGGCAAAAAGGAAGGCCAAAAACCTCAGCAATCAGAAAAACCTCAGCAATCAGAAAAAGCGCAGCAGAACTAGTTTTCCATTAACCTAGTCTATGCTCAACAGTATGTAGTTTGAGATTTCCGGAGGAAAATTAATCAATTAAAAGTTTCAATTCCTCACTCTGGGACCAGCACTTCATCATTTTCGCTCAGACCAGCAATAACTTCAACTTTTTCGTCAGTTTCTAAACCGATCTTGATCTCGCGTTCTTCATAACTATCTTCTCCAGTTTTAACATCAACATAGGTTTTACCCTCACGTTCTTTAAGCGCGATTAAAGGAATAGTTAAAACATCGTAATGAGTTTCAAGTTCAATGGCAATATCACCGTTCATGCCTAAGCGATATTTGTTTAAAGTAGTAATGCCCTGAAGAGGAAACTCAACTGCAAAAACCGTACCTGTAGAGCTTTGGCTGCTTTGGAAAGAGATATATGCCACTTGGGTAGTCAAGATTTCATCTGGATAGGCATCTAGAGTGAGTTTGCCAACTTGATCAATCATTACTGCTCCTATATCTTCTTCATCAACTTCAGCTCGAAAAAGTAAAGTGTTAGGGTTGATGAGTTCCCAGGTATCAGTAGAAAGCACTTGTACTGGCGCACTAGTCACTGGACTGCTCACTAAGATTCCTTCAAAAGGAGCGCTTAAAACAGTGTTTTTAATGGCAATATCGCGAATCTCAACATCAATAACGGTGTTTTCCAGATCCCAATGATTTTTATCCACAGTACGTTGTTCTTCTTTATCAATCCAGCGGTCTTTAATGTCATCCAGTTGTTGATCCCAGTCCCAACGCTCTTTCATATAAAGATTTAGATCTTTTTCTAAGCGCTTTTGTAGATCAGCTTGGTCAATGGTAGCCAGGGTTTGACCTTTTTTTACCCAATCTCCTTCTTGGGCACCAATATAAACAATCTTGCCCCCAGCAATAAAACGCATAGTAGCTTTTTCTTCTGCATCAATAATCCCCGATACATCAAGAGTTTTAGTGAGGTCTTGTTTAACTGGATGAGCAAACTTAAGCTCGACTTTATTGGCTTGTACCCTACGATAGTACCAAAAGCCAATACCAACAATAATTAGCAGTAAGATTAGTAATAACTTATATCTTTTTTTGATGAGTTGAATAATGTTTTGGCTGATTTTGATGATTTTTAAACGGGTTTTTTTCATAAATATTAGTAATTTTAATGCTTAAGTTGTTAAACTTAACATTAATTGAACAGGCCTTTTTTTAGGCTTGGATAATAACTTAGGATAACATACTTAGCAAGGAGAATGAAGCTAGATTTGGTGAGCCGGGAGGGACTTGAACCCCCGACCAGTAAGGTATAAGCTTACCGCTCTGACCAACTGAGCTACCGGCTCGTGAGAGTATTATATCAGGAGTGTTTGTTTTCTGACCAGGGAAGGTGGTTATTTGTAGGCCAAACTGTTTAATGTTTGGCAAAATATCACGATCTTCAGGGCAAATTGATTAAAGACAAAGCTAATAGCAAACATTAGAGGAAAATTACAGTAGCAGCAATAGAATGATGCCTACTCCCAGAGCGCCTAAGCCATATTTGGCAAACTTAACTAGGTCATCAACCACTCCGCTTTCAGGCAGTTCTTGAGGTGCTTCTGGCTGCTGGTAAACTACTCGTTCTTGTACATATTCTTGATAAACTGGTTCTTCAATTACTGTAGTAGTACTACCACTTGGTAGACGGCAGTTTTCGTCTTCTGGATTGGCGTCTAAACGGCAGCGACCGTTATAGCAAATGTGGCTTGGGTTGGTGCAGTCTGCATTAACAGTACACACATCATTGCAGTCAATGGTGGTTACTACTGTATAGCTTGGTGGCGAGGTTGGTTGTCCTGGTGCAGTAGTAGAAGTTGGGTTAATAGTTACTCCTGGAGGTAGAGTAGGACTTGGAGTAGGGCTTACTGGAGTTGAAGTATTAGTTGGTTGAGGTTGACAGCAGTTGGCATAGTTAGGATTGTTTTGACATTCACTGCTTTGAGCGTAATCAGGCAAAGCGCAGATGGTTGAACCAGTGATAGTGGTGGTACATACTGAGGTATCTCCATTACAGTCATTGTCATTATCACAACCGGTATCGCCGCAGAAGCCTGGCTGTGGTGTTGGTGAAGGCGTTGGCGTGTTGGTTGGTGTAGGTGTATTAGTTGGAGTATTGGTGGGCGTAGGCGTACTACTAGGACCACCAGTTCCAGGGGTCACTGTTGGAGTTGGCGTGTTGCTAGTTCTTGGTGTTGGAGTTGGCGTGTTGCTAGTTCTTGGTGTTGGAGTTGGCGTGTTGCTAGTTCTTGGCGTTGGTGTAGGACTGTTTTGAGTAGGCGGCACACACTGAGGTGAGGCCGGATAATCGGTCAAGCGACAACGTCCGCCAATAGGTACGTTTCTCCAGTAACCTTCACCACCGCGCCAGAATTCTTGGCGCCAGATCGTTCCATCAGGTGTAAGATAGTTGTTTTGGGCCCAGATATTGCCAGAGCCAGGGAGATCATTAGCGCTCACTGTTGCCCAGTCAGACACATCAGTATCATTCCAAAGAATCTCTTTGCTACTAGGATCAATTGGTACAGTGCGCCAGTAGCCAGTGTTATTACGCCAGAATTCTTGGATCATATGAGAACCTCCTGGCAATACACGGTTATTAAAGGCTTGAACGTTGCCAGAGCCAGGGAGATTGAGGTCAATGGTGTTTGGATCACTGTCTGAGCCAGCTACCATTGGACCAGTCCAAGGACAAGTGCCGTCTTGGCCGCAGTCAAAATTGCTTTCACCGCTTACAATAGGCACATCACGAACCCAAGCTTGAGCTTGACTACCACGCCAGAATTCCTGTCTGAAGTATTGGCCATTAGGTAAGATGTAGTTGTTTTGGGCACGTATTGGTCCAGATCCAGGTAAGTCATCAATGCTAATAGTAGTCCAGTCACTAGGATTATTCCAGTCAATTATTCCTTGATTAATTGGTACAGTTCTAAAGTAACCAGTATTGCCACTCCAAAATTCTTGAACTAAGACCGAGCCATTAGGAGCCACATAGTTGTTTTGCGCTTGGATCACAGCATCTGCATTTAAGCCGGCATTAAGTTCGTCTGGAGTAATAGGATCACTGTTCCAAGGCTCAGCTGCGGCCCAGTTGATCTCGGTCATGCCAGCAGCAATACAAGACCAGTTAGAGTTGATCTCGGTGCAAGGATCTGGTTGGCCGGCTTCAAGCATGCAAGGGTCATTACAGGTCATTGGCGGAGCTGGACTGACGTCAAAAGTTAATACACAGCCTTGTTGTTGATAGGCCAAAGGTTTTTCTGGAGCAGTAGGGGCAACTGGTTTTTTGCTTAAACGTTGGCGCTGAACAATTAAGACGCCAGTTAAAGCTAAAATTAAAAATAAGACTAATCCACCAGCAGCAAGCACTGCTCGACGATCAACCCCAAAAATTTTTTCTGGTAATTGAAAGCGCTTGTTGCTTTTATTAGCAGTATTATTAATCTTGCCCTGAGTGGGGTTTTTACTGTATTTAGCCAGTGGTTGCTGTTTAGTATTAATCATTATTTATCAATTATTATCATGTCATATTTATGGTCTTGGTGGTAGGCCGTCAGGCGGCTCACAGGTTGTGGAACTGCGATAACCAGAGTGTCGACAGCGATTGCTATTAGGAATTACACGACTGTAACCCTGATCATTTTGCCAAATTGCTTGATATGAATACTCACCATTTGGTGAAACATAATTGGTTTGAGCTTGTACATTGCCAGAGCCGGGTAAGCCAGTGACATTTAAAGTAGTCCAGTCGCTAGCTTGACTCCAGATCACTTCTTGAGTATTTTGATTAATTGGTGCAGTAGCTCGGTAAGCTGTACCTCCGCGCCAAAATTCTAAGAAGACTACTTGACCATCTGGTGCAACATAATTAGTTTGGGCTTGCATATTGCCAGAGCCAGGTAGGTTGCTGATGTCAAAGCTGGTCCAGTCACTGATTTGTCCCCATAAAATTTCTTTAGTATTAGGATTTATTGGAACAGTAGCAGTGTAACCAATGTTATTGCGCCAGTAAGATAGGTGTAATGTTGAGCCAGAAACAAAGTTGGTTTGAGCTTGCATGTGGCCAGATCCAGGAAAGCTATCAATACCAACAGTGTCCCAGTCACTAGGATTATTCCAGTCAATTGCACCTTGTTCAATAGGTACTGTTCGCGAGTAACCAACGTTATTACTCCAAAATGATTGATACAAGAGTGAACCATCTGGCGAAACAAAGTTGGTTTGGGCTTGGATGCTGGCACTAGGACTAAGTCCTGCTTCTAAATCAGTAACGCTTATAGGGTCAGACCAGTATTCAGCCACATCCCAGTTAATACCATGGTCTAAATTGTTGTAGCAAGTTAAAGTTTCTTGACAGTCACCACCCTGACATTGGCTATTGCAAGATAAACCAGCGGCTTGAGTTGGTGTTGGTGTGTTAGTAGCTCCTGGAGTGCTACTTGGCGCTGCAGAAGTAGGAGAAGCACTACTGGTTGGCGAAGGGTTAGTGGGGCTGTCCAACCATGGTTCCCAAGCAGTGCAAGTACCAGCAGTGGTGCATAGGCGGCAACGAGCAGCATAAGTACCACTACTATTA
>WJLO01000081.1 GCA_014728425.1 Minisyncoccota bacterium
GATTTTGCTGGTGCGCGCACCAAAGCTTGGATAATCTTTCCTTATGACGTGGTAGACTCAATTAAAGTTTTAGGTCAAAAATGGCAGCAGCAAGGGCTGGATCAAAAAACCATTGAACAACGATTTAGTGAGTTAGGTTTTGTTACTAATTGGATTAAGTATTATTTTAAGGGGGACTAACATGATTCTCATTTTGGATTTTGGTTCTCAAACTACTCATTTGATCGGTCGTCGTTTAAAAGATTTAGGTGTAGCCAGTTTAATTGTTTCGCCTAAAGCGGCTTTGACGGCAATTAAAAAGCATCAGCCTGCTGGACTGATTTTATCTGGAGGACCGGCGAGTGTTTACGAACAAGCTGCACCGACCATCGATCGGAAGATTTTTAAACTAGGGCTACCAATCTTGGGAATTTGTTATGGCTGGCAATTAATGGCTCAACTGTTAGGCGGAAAAGTTGTTGCGGGCAAAAAAGAGTATGGTCCAGCTAAGTTAACTGTCAATGATTTTCAAGACCTTTTTTATGGTTGGCCAGAAGAAAGTACGGTTTGGGAATCCCATGGTGACAGTGTGGTACAGTTGCCTCCAGGTTTTGAGATGCTAGCGACCACGCCAGGTCTCGCTAACTCAGCCGTGAGGCAGGCTAAGAAACAATTTTTTGCCGTTCAGTTTCATCCCGAAGCTTCGCATACTCAGCATGGCAAGCTTTTATTAGAAAATTTTGCCAGTAGGATTTGTCAATTAGCTTTAAAACCACAGAAACTTGATGTAAAAGCGATAATCACTGCTATTCAAGAAAAAGTTGGTGATCAGTTAGTAATCGGGGCTGTCTCTGGAGGAACTGATAGCACTGTAGCTGCCGCCCTGGTAGCAAAGGCGGTCGGCAAGCAATTTTATCCTGTTTATATTGATAGTGGCTTGATGCGAGAGACAACTTTAATTAGGATCAAGCAGGATTTACCCAAGATCTTTGGCACTAAGATCAAAGTTGTTAAAGCTCGGAAAAAGTTTTTACAGTCCTTAAAAGGGGTGGTTGATCCAGAGTTAAAGCGTAAAGTCATTGGCAAGCTATATATTGATTTGTTTGAAGCGCAATTAGATAAATTAAGTAAACGAAAAATCAAATTTTTAATGCAGGGCACGACTTATGCAGATTTTATTCACTCTCAGGGCAATAAGCGTTCGGCCTTAATTAAAAGCCATCATAATGTGGGCGGCCTGCCAGCAAAAATGAAGCTGCGTTTATTAGAGCCACTGCGCTACTTTTATACCGATCAGGTTAGAGAGTTGGGTTTAGCCCTTGGTTTACCTAAGGAAGCGGTTTTCCAATCTCCCTTTCCTGGTCCAGGGCATGCAATTAGGATTTTAGGTGAAGTCACAGCGCAAAAATTGAAACGACAACGTCTAGCCGATCAAATCGTGGTAGAAGAAATCCATCGATCAAATTGGCACAAACAACTCTTTCAATATTGGGCAGTCCTGACTAACGCTCAGAGTACTGCGATCAAAGGTGATGGCCGATTTTTTGGCGATGTAGTAGCGATTAGGTTGGTGCAGAGTCAGGATCGTATGACTGCGGATTGGGCTAAGTTGCCTTATGAGTTATTGTCACGTCTATCATCGCGGATTGTCAATGAAGTTCCTGGAGTTTCTCGAGTAGTGTATGATATTACTCCCAAACCGCCAGCAACAATGGAATGGGAATAATAAGGTTTAATGGTTTAGCTGGCCTCTTTATTTTTCCCCAAATATGTTAAGATTAATGCTTGTATGCCACTTGTAATTGTTGAGTCTCCCACCAAAGCCCGAAAACTAAGTAGTTATTTAGGATCGGATTTTAAAGTCAAAGCTTCGATTGGCCATGTGCGTGATTTGCCTAAAAGCAAGTTGGGCATTGATCTAGATAATGAGTTAGCTTTAACCTATGAGGTTGATGAAGACAAACAAGATGTAGTTAAAGAGTTAAAAAAGCTAGCTAAAAAAAATCAACAGATTTATTTAGCCATGGACCCTGATCGAGAAGGTGAGGCTATTGCTTGGCACATCAAATACTTGTTAGGTGAAGATCAAAAAAAGAAACCCAAGTTTTTGCGAGCTACTTTTCATGAAATTACTAAATCAGCAGTTTTGGCAGCTATGGACAAGCCAGGCAAGATTAACATGCATTTAGTTGATGCTCAACAAGCCCGTAGAGTAGTAGATCGCTTAGTAGGATACAAGATTTCACCAGTGCTATGGCGCAAGGTTAGGCGTGGTCTTAGTGCTGGTCGAGTGCAATCTGTGGCTTTAAGGCTAATTGTAGAGCGAGAGCGCGAGATCAAGGCTTTTAAGCCAGATGAATACTGGGAGATTGAGGTTGGTTTAGCTAAACAAGGTGTAAAGACCCAGCAACTTTTTAAAGACCATAAAGCAGTTGATCCTTTGCCAGCTCAGACTTTAGTAGCTGATTTATATAAAGTTAAAGGTAAAAAGCCCAAAATTGATCAAGAGTCTAAAGCTAAGCCAATTATTAAAGATTTAACAAAGGCTAGTTATCAGGTTCAAGAGGTTAAGCATAAACAGCGCAGGCGTCATAGTTATCCGCCTTTTACTACTTCTACTTTACAACAAACTGCTGCTCATCGATTGGGTTTTTCTGCTAAAAGAACCATGCGTGTGGCCCAACAACTTTACGAAGAAGGTTTAATTACCTATCACCGTACTGATTCAGTAAATCTTTCTCAGGCAGCTTTAAAAATGGCTCGTGAGTTTGTAAAAGCTCAATATGGAACTGATCATCTTACTGCCAAGCCAAGAGTTTTTAAAGGGAAGTCCAAAAATGCTCAAGAAGCTCATGAAGCTATTAGGGTCACTAAAGTTAAGCTTCAGGCAGATCAGTTATTAGCTAAGAGTAAGAAGTTTAAACGAGCTCATCAGCGGCTTTATGATTTAATCTGGCGGCGTTTTGTAGCTACGCAGATGAAGCCAGCTGTTTATGACCAAACCACAGTGTTAATTGCTGCCAACACTAGTAAAAAAGCCGCCAAACCTAATTATTTATTAAAAACAGTAGGTTCGGTGTTAAAATTTGCTGGTTGGACCAAGTTGTTTAAAAATACTCAAGATAAGATTTTACCAGAGCTTAAAGAAGCAGAGGATCTCCAATACTTAGATATTAATCCTCAGCAAAAGTTTACTCAGCCACCACCACGGTTTAATGATGCTTCTTTAGTGAAAGAGCTAGAAAAGCGTGGCATTGGCCGGCCAAGTACTTATGCCAGTATTATTTCGGTGATTTTAGATCGTGGTTATGTGGAAAGAGTAGAAAAGCGTTTTCAACCTACTGCTATTGGTACCACAGTTAATGATTTTTTGATGAAACATTTTGATGAAATCATGGATTATGATTTTACTGCAGAAATGGAAGAGGACTTAGATCGTATTTCTCGAGGTGAAAAAGCTTGGAAAAAAGTAGTGAAAGTGTTTTGGGAACCTTTAGCTAAAAAAATTAAAAAGGTCATTGATAAGGCTAAAAGAATGAAGGTGCCAGTAGAGAAAACAGGCGAACCTTGTCCTAAATGCGGTAAGGAAGAAAAAGGTGAGTTAGTGATTCGTACTGGTCGTTATGGTAAGTTTAAGAGTTGTAGTCGTTTTCCAGACTGTAAATATACCGAAAACTTGGTAGAAAAAGTTGAGGGTGTGAGATGCCCCTTGTGCCATAAAGGTAAAGTGGTGATCAAAAAAACTCGTTGGGGTAAGTCCTTTTATGGCTGTGGCCGTTATCCAGATTGTGACTGGGCTAGTTGGAAAAAACCCAAAAGGGGCGATAAAATCAGTGCCAAAAAGTGGGCTGAGATTAAAAAGAAACGAGCTGCGAGAAAAGCCAAGTATAAAAAGAAGAAGCGGAAAAAGAAGTAGTTGTTGGTTTAAGGTTATTTTTTCTGAGTTGTCTTTTAAGATGTTGGTTAAGGTTAAGCTTTTTAATAGTTAATCAGTTCACCTAGTTTTGGCTCCAGTACGCTAATTTTGTTCTCACTAGCGATGTTTGCTTCTGAGTAAATTAGGCTGTTTAATGGTTAAGAGCCTAGCTAGTTCTAGCTCCAGGACACGAATTTTGCTCTCACTAGTTCGAGAAAATTGTGTTCCTTTCGCCAGTGCCTAGTGGTTGTCTACTGGCTAGCTCATGGAGTTGGTGGGTTAGTAGATCAGGGGTCTTGATAGTAAAAAGCGAGCCAATGGTGTTTGTTGGTTAGTAGGTCAATTCCTTTAGTAATCTAAAAAACACAGTTAGTAGTGTTTATTGGTTAGTAAATACCAACTAAGTTCTAGTGAACAAATGGTATTAGTAAAAATCTGTTTAGCTAAACACTAAAGGTGAGTTTAAGGAAGTTTTAGTTTCTAACAGTTAGAACAAACTGCTTAATAGTAAAAGCCTTTCTAGTTTTGGCTCTGGGCCACTAATTTCCTCAACCCATAAAGGGAGTCGGAAATTGTGATCCCGCCGCCAGTGCTGAGGTGGTTATTTATTAGCAGCCTCATGGTGTTTGTTGGTTAGTAGATTGAGCTTTTTAACATTCAAAAAAAACACTCTTCTTTTCAAAGTAATTTAATCTTCTAAAGTAGTTGAAATTAAAAGTATGTTTAATGTTTAATAAGCTCACCTAGTTCTAGCTTCAGTGCGCTAATTTTGCTCTCACTGGTTCGAGAAAATTGTGTTCCTTTCGCCAGTGCTTGCTGGTTATTTACTAACAGCCTCATGGAGTATATAGGTTAGTAGATCAGGAGATCAGGAGTCTTGATAGTTAAAAGCAAGCCAATGGAGTTGGTGGGTTAGTAGAATTAATCCCCTTAATGATCAATTAGCTTTTTAGTTCTTTTTAGCTCTTCTTTCAGCATGCTGAGTTTGCTTTCAGCAGCTCGAAAAAAACTGCACTCTTTGAGCAAGGGCTTAACAAGGCTTGTTAATTGATAAACTCATGGGGTTGATGCGGACAGCAAATCAATCTTTTTAATGATTTAAAAACAAGGTGAATAGTGTTTGAGGGTTGGTAGGTCTAGTTATTCAGTTTTTAATCAGTAAGTTAGATCATTAATAGTAGTAGGGCTCCGATTCCCAAGACTCCCAGGCCAATTTTGACATATTTACCCAAGTCTTCCCAACCAGTGCTAGGTAGTTCTTCAGGAATAGTTGGTTGGGTAGTAGTACTGCGAGCACTTACATAACCATCATAGGTAGATTGATTAACCGTTACATAACTGCCGCCAGAGCTGGTTTGACAGTTTTCATCATCTGGGTTACTGTCTAAACGACATTGATTGTTGTGGCAAATGTGGCTGACATTAGTACAGTCAGAGTCATTAGCACAGTAGTCATTACAGTCTACAGTAGTGTTGTTGGTGTAGGTTTGTTCATCTTGGTTGGCTGGGTCAGTAGGATCTGGCGTCATGCCAGCAGGAATAGTAGCAGTGGGTCCCACAGTAGCAGTAGCGCTAGGTTGAGGTTGACAACAGTTAGCCTGGGTAGGATCAGCAGCACAAGCATCTTGATATTCAGCTAGGGCACAAATAGTGTTGTTAACACACAGATCAGAACTACAGTCAGCATTAGTAGTGCAGCTAGCACCACATTCACCAGGAGCAGCAGTAGCAGTTGGGGTAAGGGTAACAGTTGGAGTGCTACTAGGACCAGTAGGATTATCTACACAGCGAGTGCCGTTCCAACATCTGTCAGTACCACAGTCACAGCTCCAGATATCAATACCAACATCACTGCAGTCATAATTGTCAGGATCAGAAATTAAGTAACAGCGATCTTGACAAGTATTTCTCCAAGATCTCCAAGAACCATCGTCATCCATAGTGGCTAAACAAACATCTTCTCTAGGATCAGGTGTTGGCGAAGGAGTACCACCGCCAGCTCCACTGGTAGGACTGGGGGAGGCAGTTATGGTTGGTGTAGGGCTAGCAGTGCTAGCTTCTTCAAAATAACAGCTGTCACTGGTTTCTTCATATTTACACTCACCTTCAGGTTTGGAAATGCCATCGCAAGAAATATCTTGACCATAATTTTTAATACAACCCAAATCAGGATTACTGCCAGATTCAGGATGCTCACCACACCAGATACAGCCAGTTACTTCTTGAACAATGGTAGGTATTCTTCTGGTGGGAGTAGGTGATGGTCCTGCAGTAGGTTCAGTGATTTGAGCTAAACAGATAATTCGATGACCAGGATCTCCTGGTTCGCCAACCTCGCTTTTAACACATTTGTCTCCAGGACTGGGAGGAATATTATCACACTCATGAGTGGTAGAAGAAAGATCACAAACACCATCTGCCCAACAACAATTAGCTACTGCTTTTTGTCTGATTTCTTGCTGTTGCTGAGAAAGATAGTAGCCAGCACCAGCACCAATAATAATTACTACTAAAACCACAGCTCCGATAATTAGTTGTAGTTTTTTTTTGGTGCGAGGGTTAAAGTTGAATTTTTTACTTTGTTTGCTAGCTTTTGGAGTGCTAGGGGCAGGAGGCTGTTGATTTGTTTGAGCTTGTTGAGGTTGAGCAGGAGCGGGATTAGTAGATTGATTCAAAACATTAACCATAAATTCCAGTATATATTAAAATTTCAACTAGTTGCAATAACCACTAGTTAGTTTTATAACTTAATCATTATTAATTAAAATAGAAAATTGTATGGAATGCAAGTAGTTTTGCTGGGAGCAGCTTTTGATCCTGCTCATTTAGGTCATTTGCAAATGACCAAAGCCGTACTAGCTCAACAGCTGGCAGATCAAGTTTGGTTAGTGCCTACTAATCAACATCCTTTTGGCAAAACTTTAAGTTCAGCCCAACACAGACTAGCAATGTTAAAGTTGTTAATAGCAGATCCAGTGGTTAAAGACCAGGTGAAGATCATTACTTATGAGCTTGATCAAGACCAACCTAGTTATAGTTTGGCTACTTTGCAGGCTTTGGCTCAACAGTATCCCCAGCATCAGTTTAGTTGGTTAATTGGGGCAGACAATTTAAC
>WJLO01000082.1 GCA_014728425.1 Minisyncoccota bacterium
AGCTAGAACTAGCTGCTGTAGACAAAGCTGATAAAGCTTTACTTACCGAACCCAAAGATTCAGTTATACTGGCAACTTGCGTCACTCCACTACTGGCTTGACCAACTCCATCTTGAGCAAGAGCGCCAGCAGCCCAATAACTATTCATTGATCGGCTATCTGACTGATTAAAGCTAACTGGCAACTGCGACAAAGCTTTAGTGGAAACTCCTAATGCTGTGCCATAAACCAAGTAATTCTCCCACAAAATAATCGAATCTATTGGGTAATTTTTGGTTTTTTGATAATCTTGAAGATGATTTTTAAAAGCTTGCCACTTAGCTGCTTCCTGCCTGCCTTTTTCAGTCCTTTTTTCGCCTTGGCTTTTGAAAATCAGTGCTATGATAAACAGCCCTATGGCTAGAACAGCCCCCAAAACACAAGAAAGCATCACCAAAGGCATGATTACTGCTATCTCTTGACTACTACTCCAAGCAGACACACCTATTTGCGCCAATCCAACTAAAAACAAACCAACCACCCCTTTATAATCTTGAGCTTGTTGATGAGCTGACCGCTCAAACCAGCCCTGCTTAAGGCTAATTTGAAAACTCAATCGCTCTAAACTTTTAAAAAATCTCCTCACTGCATGATGATGACGCCGGCAATACTTAACAAGTTTGTTAAACCACAATTGTTTTTTTCCGCTACCCACTCGTTTAAAAATAAAATCATAAACTTGTTGTTGGAGTTTGGTTAACTTAACTTGACGATTGGTTTTTTCTAAACCATATTCATAATCCTTAAAAATAAGGCCTGTTTTCTCTTTGCTGCGAATGATCTTAGCAGCCCGAGCCTGCACCAAAGACAATACCATCGCAGTAAATGCTCGCGGCAACAGGCTCTTGTTACCTCTCAACAACTGCATTACCTGAGTGGGTTCAAGTTCACTGGGTGGTTCCCAAAGAGTATTAGTGGGATTAATTTTGGGCAAACGCCGATCTTTGCCATCGCGCCAAAACTTGATGAGCTCTTTAATAAAAATCACGCCAGCTAATATGTGCAAGCCCAAGGAAATCGCTAACCAAAGCCAGCCTTGTTGAACCTGTTTTTTGGTTTGAGCAATAAACTCAGCCTCCTGAGATTGGATTTGTGATCGCGAAAAATTGCCAGTTGCAAACTGAGCTGACTGAGTAGCTGCAAAAGCACCTTGATTCATCAACACCCGCCCTTCAAAAAACTTGCCTGCTGGCAAATGATCAACTTTAAAATTAAGCTGCTCCAGATTAGGAATCGCTACTTGGCCATCTAAGGGACCATGAACCCAAGCTTGCAACTGTTCATCTATAATTCCAGCTGGTAATTGCAAAGTCACTTGAACATTGTTTTGATCTAAAGCCCATTGATCACCGACCCATTGCCAATAAAGTTCTGCCACATCTGAGTGCCAAGTAACTGCGTTTTTAACTGTATAGCGTAATTGAAAACGCCGTTTTTCATCAACAGCCCGATAGAACCACTGAATATGCAGTTGATCGCCATTTTGCTGGATATAAAAACTCTGAACTGGATTAGCACGCGGTTGCTCTTGATCAACTTGACTAGCAGGTAATTGTTGATAACAAAACTCAGCCTCACAAACCTGCACATCAGTAAGCTCATAAGCAAGAGTGCGACCTGGATTGGCACTTTGATCGGGCACTAAGTTAATATCTTGATAAGCATAAGCATACTGGCCATCAAACTGGTATTCCCGCTCCTCTACCACTTGCATAGAGCCATCTGCCTGTAACTGAGCAGTAATCTGTACTTGGTTAATAGAATAAGACTTGGCCAATACTAGACTGGGCCAGCAACTTAAATTAAAAGCGGCTGCAATTAATAACAAAACTAACAAGAGCATTTTTTTTAAAAACATTAAAATTATTTTAACAAGTTTTTGAAAAATAAACTAACCCACCAACACCATCCGCTAGCTTTTTAACTATCAAGACTCCTGATCTACTAACCCATATACTCCATGAGGTTGTTAATAGACAACCACTCAGGCACTGGCGAAAGGAGCACAATTTTCTCGAACCAGTGAGAGCAAAATCGTGTCCTGGAGCCAAAACTAGGTGAGCTTATTAACTATTAAACAGTTTGCTCTAACAATCAGCAACTAAACTCGCCCATAACTTAACCAAAAATATGATATAATAACTCTAATTAATCCCAAGACAGCGTGCAAACACATAAGCCGCGCCGAGGAAAAAACTACAACCTTTTTACTTCAATTTACTGAAGATTCCTCATTTGTCTAAAGATTAACAACCTGCTTAAGCAGTGGTTAAAACAACTCGCCACCGCTCAAAGCAAGAATTAAAAATTAAATTAACATCAATTAAACATAACTGGATTCATATTTATGCCAAGTCAATATAATCAACAACAAGTGGAGCTGATCAAAGAAAAACTAGCTCAAGCTAAATCAGTTACTATCATTAACTACTCAGGAACTAATGTTAATGATCAAGTCAAGCTTAGAGCTGCAGTAAAACAAGCTGGTGGCGAAGTTTTTGTTACCAAAAACACTTTAATGAAGCTAGCTTTTGAACAACCAGAATTAGCAGAATCTTTGCAAGGCATGAATGCCTTAGTCTTCTCTTATGAAGATGCTGTGGCTGCTTTAAAAGCCGTGTATGAATTTCATCAAGAGACCGACAAATTAGAGATCAAGCAAGGCTTAATGGCAGACAAAGTTCTAACTTTAGCAGAAGTTGACGCTTTAAGTAAGCTGCCAAACAAAGATGAACTAATCATCACCTTAATCCACCGCATTAAAGCTCCAGGAAATGGTTTGGTTAATGTTCTCAATGCCAACATTAGAGATCTAGTACAAGTTTTAAAAGCAGTTAGTGAACAAGAGGCTTAATAAATTAACAATTAGCAAATTAACAACTTTAGTTTAAAGTTACTAAAGTAAAAAGGAGAATTATGGCAAAAGACAGCAACAAGGCTGATAAGGCCAACAAAAAAGCTGCCAAAGACAAAGACGCAGCTAAAGAAGCTAAAGAGGAAAAATCTCAAGACACTCAAAAGCTTTCTAAAAAAGTCCAAAAAATCGTGGACAGTGTTAAGGAACTTTCTTTGATGGAAGTTTCTGAGCTAGTAAAAGCTCTGGAAGAAGAGTTTGATGTTAGCGCTGCTGCCCCAGTCATGATGGGCGCAATGCCTGCTGGAGCTGGCAATGGCGAACAAGCTGCTGTTGAAGAAAAAGATGAATTTGATGTGGTCTTAAAAGACGCTGGCTCAAACAAGATTGCTGCTATTAAAGCTGTGCGAGCTTTAAAAAGCGATCTAGGTTTAAGTGATGCTAAAGCTTTTGTAGAATCTGCCCCTAAAACAGTTCTTGAGGAAGCTAAAAAGGAAGAGGCTCAAGAGGCTAAAAAGAAGCTTGAAGAAGCCGGCTGTGTGGTTGAGTTAAAATAAATTAAACTTTACATTTTTCAACAACCAACTGTAAAACAAACCATCTCTGTTGAGGTGGTTTGTTGTTTTTCTCCACAACTTTTCCAACTTAAAATACTATAGGATATATTTTAACAATTCAAAAATAATATAGGATAAAATTGTGAATAACTTTCAACATATTTAGTTCGTATTTTTTTAGTCACCCAAAAAAACCAAAAATTAACTTCA
The DNA here is from genome assembly GCA_014728425.1 of Minisyncoccota bacterium. Taxonomy (GTDB): domain Bacteria; phylum Patescibacteriota; class Microgenomatia; order UBA1400; family PJMF01; genus WJLO01. The sequence continues at coordinate 3,661 of WJLO01000082.1, forward strand.
ATAAGTAAAATCAGCTATTTTTAACTGTTTGTTAGCAGATAAAATCCCTCTGAAAAACTCCCCCTTGACCCAGTTATTCTTATTCTGCTACTTTAAATATAAATAAAGAAAATTTTGACCCAAAACGTCATATTTTTACAAAAAATTTTAAAATTATTTATCAACCAAATTTGCTAAATTTAAGGAGCACCTATGGCCAAACCAACCCAATCCGCCCAAAATCAACCCAGTCAGGATCAGAAAAAAAACAATCCTGCTGCTAATCCTAAAAAAAAGACTGGCAAGGCTAGCGATGCTGCTAAATTAGATATAAACAACCTACCCGATCTTTTAACAGTCCGCGAAGTAGCAGACTTGCTGCGAGTTTCACCACTCACTATTAAACGTTGGGGCAAGCGAGGTAAATTGCCAGCGATTCGCATCAATTCTCGAGGAGATCGTCGTTATAAAAAAGAAGCAGTGTTGTGGCTGCTGGGTATTAATCCTAATGATGACGACAAATAGCTTGTTAACAGCAACTTGACCAAAGTTGATTCCAGACCATTTTTATAAACTGCCCTAATCGTAATTGTCGACGCCAGCGCCAAGGCTGTTGTAGTAAACGATAAAGCCACTCCCCACCAATACGTTGGACCCAGGTTGGCGCCCGTTTCACTTTACCAAGGATAAAATCAAAAGCACCGCCTACTACCATCACCAACCTAACTTTATTTTGCGCTAATAAATCTTGATGAGCTATTACCCATTGTTCTTGAAATGGAGCGCCAAAAGCTACAAAAACCAATTCTGGCTGAAGCTTTTGTAAAACAGTTTGTAGCTGTTGTTCTTCTTGCCGAGTTGGTTGGCTAATGTCTTGATAACCAGGATGCCAAAAAAGTCCTGGTTGCAGCTCACCAACTTGAAAAGACTTAGTTAACTCAACTACTTGCCCACCATTACCATAATCACGCCCACCAATCACTAAACTTGACCAACCCTGTTTTTGAATCTTAGGCAACAAGGCTTGCACCACCTCTACTCCAGTTATTCTTGTTGATAAGGATTGAGCTTGGCCAAACCAACTTAACAGTTTACTAGCCCATACTAAACCAATTCCATCTGGAACTAAAATATCAGCTTGGTGTAAAATTGCTTTAAACTTAGGGTTTTGGTTAGCCAAAACTAACTGTTCGGGATTGGGGGTAAACAAAATTATTGGTTTTTTAGTAGCTTTTAACTGTAACCATAAATTTCTTAGCAAACTAGCCTTTGATCTGCTAAAAAGCTTTAAGTCAAACAAAAAAACGCTTGCATCACTCTTTTTTGTCATCTAAGTCCTTAAGTAAAAGTTGTTGCTACCAATAAAAAGGCCAAAAGTATTTGTCCTAATTTATTAAATTGTATCAAGTTTTCTTTATCACGTCACATCCAAGCTTAAATCAGTTTCGGTTGTTTTGGGATTTATTTGGATTTTTGCCAAAAAACTGCATTTTTTGCATCAAAAAAGCAATTTTTTACTTGCCAACGATCATTAAACACTCAAGTCTTCAAAAACAACTTTATGATTTTTCCCGTTTTTGAGTACAATTTGACTTGAGTTAGACATGGTTTTAATTATCATCTTAAACTAACTCAATCAACAACCCTAGCCTGCAAAACCCAACTTAACCAGCATTAATCTGATTAAAACAAAATTCCAAGATTCTCAAAAATTATAGGATGCTAAACACCAAACAACTACCAAGAAACTCGCACAACCTCTCCCGCTTAGCTCACTAAAAAAACTCATCTGCGCTATTTAGCCAAACAGCCAATTAACTATTAAAACGCCTGATTTACTAACCAACAAACACCATGAGGCTGCTAATTAACAACCATCCAGGCGCTGGCGCAAGGAGCACAATTTTCTCGAACTAGTGAGAGCAAAATTAGTGTCCTGGAGCCAAAACTAGCTAGGCTCTTAACTATTAAGCATGTTTTTAATTTCAACTACTTTTTGCAGGTTAAATTACTTTGAAAAGAAGAGTGTTTTTTTTGAATGTTAAAAAGCTTAATCTACTAACCCACAAACTCCATGAGCTAGTTGTTAAACAACCACTAGGCACTGGCGGCGGGATCACAATTTCCGACTCCCTTTATGGGTTGAGGAAATTAGTGGCCCAGAGCCAAAACTAGAGAGATTCTTAACTATTAAGCAGTTCGTTCTAACTGTTAGAAACTAAAACTTCCTTAAACTCACCTCTAGTGTTCGGCTAAACAGCTTTTTACTAATACCATTTGTTCACTAAAACTTAGTTGGTATTTACTAACCAATAAACACTACTAACTGTGTTTTTTAGATTACTAAAGGAATTGGCCTACTAACCAACAAACACCATTGGCTCGCTTTTTAACTATCAAGACCCCTGATTTACTAACCAATCAACTCCATGAGGCTGCTAATTAACAACCATCCAGGCGCTGGCGAAAGGAGCACAATTTTCTCGAACTAGTGAGAGCAAAATTAGTGTCCTGGAGCCAAAACTAGCTAGGCTCTTAACTATTAAGCATGTTTTTAATTTCAACTACTTTTTG
>WJLO01000083.1 GCA_014728425.1 Minisyncoccota bacterium
CCTCTAGGAGTGGTTTTTTTTATATGAACTGGCACTTCTGTTAAACCAGCTTCTTGAGCTGCTCGCCAACGACGTTCACCAGCAATAATCTGATAGCCAGCTGGAGTTTGAGCAATTACTAAAGGCTCTAGCACTCCATAGGTCTTAATGGATTGGGTTAACTCTTGCAAGCTAGCTTTTTTGATTTTATCGCGAGGTTGAAAAGGATTAGGCTGAAGTTGATTAACAGGTAAAGTTTGTGGAGTAGCAGTTTGTTTTACCATAATTTGAGATTATCATAAGCGTGAAAATTGTGAAAGAAGGAAAACCTTAAGCTATGACATTAACTGTGGTTCTGCCCCAGCGCTTCCCAAACTCCACTACACCATCTTGCATTGCAAAAATCGTATGATCTTTGCCCATACCTACTCCCTTACCAGCTTTATAACGAGCTCCTCGTTGACGCACAATAATATGGCCAGTACGCACTTTTTCACCAGCGTACTTTTTAATGCCTAAGCGCTTGCCGCGTCTTTTACGTTGTGATTGTTGTTTAACGCTCCCTGAGCCTTTAACATGTGCCATTTTTATCCTTTATACTGAAAAACTCTAATTTCTCGCTTCACAACCGCCTGAGGTCGACTATAAACCAGTGGTTCAACCTCAAGAGTATAACCTAGAGAACCTAGCTTGTCAATTAAATTACTAAGCTCAAAAACTTGTCTGTTAAGTTCAACTCGAGGAAAAACCATCACTACTTTAGCTTGAGGTTTTAACAATTGTTGCCAGTTTTTAAATACTCCCAGATAAAGCTTGCTTAAACCCTTAAAAATATTTGGCAACTGTTGTGGTTTTGGCTTAGGTTGACCTAAAAAAGGTTCCGTCACAATAGCATCAACTTTTCCTGGTAAATTAGCTAGCTTAACTTGAGTAGCATCTTGCACCAAAACCTGAGCTGCTTGATCAAGTTGGTAAGTTTTTTTAGCCCATTCTAGATTGGCCCCAGTTCCTTGAATAGCTTGACGATCTAGATCAGAGCCAATCACTTGACAATTGTGCAACATTGCTTCAATCAAAATCGTACCAGTACCGCAAAACGGATCATATATTAGCTGATTGGTTTGCGAGCCAATAGCTAAGTTGACCATAATTCTGGCTAACTTGGGCGGCAGCATGCCTTTTTTACGATTAGCATAAGGTTTATGACGGTCCCGCTTAGTCCAGTCATCAATGTCTTGTACTGCTAAAGTTCTAGCAAGATAAGCGCGATTGTCTTTAAAAACCACATAAAGTTCAATTACTTGTTGGTGTAGCAGCACTGCTGCTGATAGACCATAACGTTTGGCCTCTAAATAACGAGCTTTGCGACCCTGTTGCTTTAATAAATTTTTAAGTTCTCCTGCTTGTAAGGACAAGTCAGTGGCACCCCAAGAGGTCAAGCTAAAAACGATTTTTTGTTCTGCTGGAGCTTGTGTTAATAAATAATCTACTAAAGCCTGATAAATAGCTGAATCAGTTAACTGAGTAAGCTGCTGTTCTATTTTTAATAACTTTACAGCACCACCCAACAAAGCAAATATTTCTTGAGCTTGTTGGTCACTAGTTAGTTCTTGAGTCACTAGCTGAGGCCACCAACAGTGAACTTGGCTTTGATTACTAACTGCTTGCAGTTCTGCTAAGGAAAGCTTGGGCGTAGTGCCCAATTGAAATAAATATTTGGCCATAGCACCTTAGGCTTTGATCTTGACTACTGATACTAGACTTTGATGCTGACGATGACCTTTAACACGACGATACCGAGATTTAGCCCGATATTTAGCTACTCTTAACTTAGGGCTTCGTTGATGCTGTAAAACCTTTAAAGTTACCTTAGCGCCCTTGACCAAAGGCGTGCCGATCTTAGCAGTTTTTTTAGGCTCAGCAACTAACAACACATCACTAGTTTGCCAAGTTTTAGCTTCTTTTTGATCTAAACGATCAACTATAAACTGATCACCTTCTTGTACCTGATACTGCTTACCAGCTAATTGAATAATGGCGTATTTGCTGTCTGACATAACAAGTGATTATATCATAATTTTTTATTTTGCTCAGACAATAATCAAGTTTCTTATTTTAACTAGAGTGGTTTAACCAAATTTTTTCAATCAAAGCTGTTTTTCTATTAACAGTCTTTGCACCAGGCCCAGGCTAAACATCATTGACCACAATGAACTGCCACCATAAGACAGCAAGGGCAGAGTAATGCCAGTAATGGGCAACAGGCCTAGATTCATGCCAATATTAATGATGATTTGACAACAAAACATCATCATCACGCCATAAACCAAAACTGTTTTTTTAAGAGCTGTTAACTGCCAGCCTTGCCAAAGTAAGAACAACAACAGGGCTAAGTACAAGCCAACTAACAAACTAGTGCCTACAAAGCCCCACTCTTCTGCAAATGAAGCAAAAATAAAGTCTGTTTGTCTTTCTGGTAAAAACTTTAAATGAGATTGTACTCCAAAACCTAGACCTCGACCCCAGAGTTGCCCAGAGCCTACTGCTATCAAAGCCTGGCGAGCATTATAACCAGCATTAGTTGAGTCTGTCTGAGGATTAAAAAAACTAGTCAATCGTTGTTGCTGATAAGGCGCTAAAAAAAACAAGCCCATCACAAACAACAACATGCTAGCCACACCCAACAAGCTTAATAATTGTTTGAGCGAAGCCTGAAACAAAATCACAGTGCCAGTGGCTATTAAAAAAACTAATACCGTACCTAAATCTGGTTCTAGAAAAATCAAGCCTGCTGGTAACAATAAAATGCTTAAAAGTTGTAATAGATGAGGCCAATCTTGACCAGCCTTTTGTGGTTGCCAAAATTTTATTAAAGTTAATAGAGTTAGTGGAATGGCCAGTTGTGAAGGCTGGATTTTAAAGCCTGCTGGTAAAACGAACCAAGCGGTAATTCCTCGAGTGGTTTGCCCAACCAGCAACAAGGTTAGTAAAGCTAAGTTAAGAATTACATAAGCTGGCCAACTGAGTTTTTGCCAATAAAAAAAATCTAGCTTGCTTAAAATAAAAAAAATTCCTAAACCAGAAAGAAAAAACAGTAATTGACGCCATACTAAATCTGGAGTAAGACTGTTTAAGGTTAACAAGCTTAGGCCAGCAAAAACCATGATAACTGCTGGTAAAAACCATTTGTGCATAAAACCAGTATAACTGAGTCTGGCCGAATGTTAAGATTGATTGGTTGATACTAGTTTGAGTTGATCGCCTTTTACCAATTGAGTGTTGGTGTAGTTTTCAATCTCTTGCTGCCAAGCTTTTGGCCAAGATGGCAATTGTACTTTAGCCTGATCATCTCTTTGTAGTTTGGCTTTGCGACGCAGATTTTGAATTTGACGGATTAATTCTCGAGCTTGGCCTTCTTTTTCCAATTCAGGAGTTAGTTTAGTGTCCAAGGTTACAGTCAGATCATCGCCCTTATTCCAAGTGACTGCTTTTAAGTTAACTTCTTGTTTAATCAAGTCTAATAATGCTTTTTTTGGTTTGGCAATTGGCGAAATAACTTTGGCTGCTGCTAAAGGTTGACGCAGCTTAATGCCTTGTTCTTTACGTTGAGCTCGCAGCTCTACCACTGCTTTTTCAATCTCGCTCATGGTTGCTTCTAGTTTAGGCTGCATTAAATCTTGATCTGCTGTTGGCCAATCTGTAAGATGAATCGAGCCTTTTTCATTCACTAAACTATGATAGAGCACTTCTGTAAAAAATGGGCATAGCGGTGCAAACAACTGTGCTAAAGTGTAAATGGTATAACCTAGTAATTGACTAGCTTGCTGATCACCCTTTCTAAACCGATCTCGAGACAATCTCACATACCAAGTAGATAAAGTAGGCACAAACTCAATCAAAGATCGAGAAGCCTTTACCACATCATAGTTGTCAAATTCTTGAGTAACCTCTCTAATCAAGCCTTGGAGTTTACTCATTAACCATTGGTCTAAGACATGATCTAGTTGGGTTGGTTTTTGAGTAATATTTGGCTCGCCTTGAGCAAACAGTTGATAAAAAGAAACAATGTTCCACCACAGTACAAAAACCTTGCGACGCAAATCTGCCACTTCTTTTTCACTAAAGTTTAAATTTTCAGCTTTCATTACTGTTGAGCTCATTAAATAAAGACGAAGACTATCAACGCCATATTTAGCAACTACCTCCATTGGGTCAGGATAGTTTTGCAACCGTTTACTCATCTTTTTACCATCTTCGGCCAAAACCACTCCATTAACAATCACGTTTTTAAAGCTAGAAGTACTTTTACCTACTTTAATAGCTGGGTCATCAGTGGCAGTTAAAGCTGTAGCCAAAACATGCAAAGTATAAAACCAGCCGCGAGTTTGATCTAAGCCTTCAGAAATAAATTCAGCTGGAAAGTTGTCTTCAAACTGATCTTTGTTTTCAAAAGGATAATGAACAGAAGCATAAGGCATAGATCCAGACTCATACCAGCAATCTAAAACTTCTTCAATACGATGATATTTTTTACCGTTTTTACTGATCACTAGTTGATCTACCACTTCTTTATGAAGATCAGTTATCTTTTCTCCAGTTAGTTCTTCCAATTCCTTAACACTACCAACACAGATGGTGTCACCATCATCACTTTGCCATACAGGTAAAGGCGTGCCCCAAAAGCGATTACGAGAAATCGCCCAGTCACGAGCATTTGTTAACCACTTGCCAAATCGACCATTTTTAAGATGATCTGGCACCCAGTTTATTTTTTGATTATTTTTTAAGAGTTGGTCTTTAATAGCTGTGACCTTAACAAACCAACTCTTAGTAGCATAGTTTAATAAAGGAGTATCACAGCGCCAACAATGAGGATAGCTGTGGGTGACTTTAGCCTGGCTCCATAGCCGATCAGCTTTTTCTAAATAAGCAATCAGCTTTTTATCAGTACTGGTTGGAGCTGCTTTAGGTTTAACTAACATGCCAGCAAAATCCTTTACTTGATCAATAAACTGGCCATCCATGGTCACATGTTGCACTAAATCAGCTTTAGCTTGCTTGCCTAAACCATAATCATCTTCACCAAAAGCAGGAGCAATATGCACAATACCAGTGCCTTCATCAGTGGTTACAAAATCTGCTGCCATGACTTGAAAGGCATTGTTAGTGTCAGCAAAATAGGGAAACAAGGGTTGATATTGCAAGCCAATTAATTCTTGACCCTTGAGTTCTTGAACAATGGAAATCTCCTCACCAGCAATGGTGGTTAAACGAGTTTTAGCTACTAAGTAAAGTTTGCCTTTTTCTTGAGCTTTAAACAAAACATAGGTTAATTTTGGGTCAACTGCTAATAAAGTATTTCCTGGTAGAGTCCAAGGGGTTGTGGTCCAAGCCAAAGCAAACACTTTTTCGGTCACACCCAGTTTTTGTTTAGTGTTTTTAAGTAAAAACTCTACTACTACAGAGAGGTCAGTAACTTCTTTATATCCTTGGGTAACCTCAAAGTTTGATAAAGGCGTGCTACAGCGAGGACAGATATGCATTGACTTATAATCCTGATAAATTAGGCCTCGTTCCCATAAAGATTTAAAAACCCACCATAAGCTTTCCATATATTTGGGCTCCATGGTTTTATAGTCATGCTCCATGTCAACCCACCGACCCATGCGCTTGATGATCTGTTGCCATTCATCAGCATAGGTCAAGACTCGACTACGACAAGCCTGATTAAACTTAGCTACCCCATAGTTTTCGATCTCTTTTTTGGTTTCCAAATGAAGCTCTTTTTCAATTAAGTTCTCAATTGGCAAACCATGACAATCCCAACCCCAAATTCGTTCTACTCGTTTGCCTTTCATGGTGTGATAGCGAGGAAACACATCTTTGGTGGTCGAAGCCAAGATGTGTCCATAATGAGGTAAGCCTGTGGCAAATGGGGGACCATCATAAAAAACATAACGATTGTTTTTTGGCCGCAGCCTAACTGATTTTTCAAAAGTCTTGTTTTGCTGCCAAAAAGCCAAAACTTGTTCTTCAAGTTTAGGTAAATCTGGCGGCTGGCGAAAGTTAGTTACTTTAGGCATTTGAGTCCTTTTTTAATTAGTTTTGTTAATGGTTGATCAAAATCAATGATTTTTGATATTAATATTTACTTTTTTAATAAATAAAAAACCTCTTAGTTAGACCATCAGTGATCTAGCCAAAAGGTTTTTCTTCACAGAAAAAGGTGCCAACCTTTTTAGTACTTAATTCCAGCAATTACGGGCTTACCCGGCCTAGTCTAGTTTTCCTTCCAGAATTTCTTTAGGCACCTTGTTTGGTGATTGCCAAACTTAAAAAACGGTTTTAAAACTTAAACATCTATTTTAACAGAGGAGGGGAGAGGAGGCAAATGAGAGTTTAACAAGATTTAATGATTTGCTTACAATACTCACTCAAATTCATCGTATACTAGACTAACTGCGCCGATCATGTGTTCAAAAAAAATTAGAGTAGACCAAGCTTTTTTAGCTGTCTCAGCTTCTTGGGTAAATTCAGGAATAGCTTCAATCGCAGTCCACGATGGATAAAAATATTCAAAC
>WJLO01000013.1 GCA_014728425.1 Minisyncoccota bacterium
ATATTGCTCGTTTAAAAAGAATCAAAGCCTATCGCGGAATTAGGCATATGAAAGGCTTGCCAGTACGCGGTCAACGCACTCGCACTAATGCAAGAACTAAACGAGGCTCTCGAAGAACAGTGGGAGCAATGACCAAAGACACTGCTAGTAAATTAGAAACCGCTAAAAAGAAAAAGGCAGTAGCTAAAACTGCAAAATAATCATGGCTAAAAAGAATACTAAAAAAACCAGTCGTCGAAAAAACAAAAAGCAACGTCAACAAACCGTGCCTAAAGGCAAGATGTATGTAACCGCTACTTTTAACAATACATTAGTAACTATTACTGACCCGCAAGGAAATGTGGTTTGCTGGTCTTCAACTGGCAATGCTGGTTTTAAAGGCTCACGCAAGTCCACTCCTTATGCAGCTACTATTGCAGTAGAAAACGCTTTAACCAAGGCCCAGAACTTAGGAATGAATCAAGTTGATGTTTATTTAAAAGGTCCAGGCAGTGGCAGGGACGTGGCTTTAAGAGTAATCCGTTCTAAGGGTCTTAAAGTAGGCATGATTGCAGATATGACCCCAATGCCTCACAACGGCACCAGGCCAAGAAAACAAAGGAACTAATTTTATGGCAAGATATACCGGTCCTAAACAAAAACTGCAACGACGCATTGGTGAAGACTTAAGTTTAAAAACCAATGCAGTAAAAACAGCTAAACGACTGTTGATTAGACCTGGCCAACATGGCCATCGTACTCATCGGAAGTTGTCTGATTATGGAGTGCAGTTAAAGGAAAAACAAAAGGTTAAGTTTATTTATGGAGTTTTAGAAAAATACTTAAAAAAGCTTTATGAAACTGCTAGTAAAGACCCCACTAGTAAGGGTACAGCTTTGCTAAGCTTATTAGAGCGTAGATTAGATAATGTGGTTTATCGTTTGGGCTGGGCTCCTACTCGGGCTGCAGCTAGGCAGTTAGTTAGTCATAATCATCTGCGAGTTAATAATAAAAAAATGAACATTCCTTCATATCGAGTTAAAGTTAATGATGTAATTTTATTAAAAGAAAAAGCTACTAAGATTCCAGTAGTGGCAGAGTTATTAAAAGATGACAGTGTTAGTCCTCCAGCCTGGTTGGAGCGCCAAGGTCCAGCTGGCAAAGTGGTTAAGCTGCCATTAAGAGAAGAAATTAGTGAAAACATTGATGAGCAATTGGTAATTGAGTATTATAGTCGTTAAAAATTATAAATTAAAAATTATCCAGTAACGGATTTCCCAATAACTTGGGAGAGGAGAAACAAGGAGTCTATTATGAGCAGAGATTTAAGCCAACATCCACCTATGAATCCCACTTTTGTGATTCAGGAAGTAGAAAGCAAAGCTAACTATGCCAAAATGGTAATTGAGCCTTTAGAAAAGGGCTATGGGCATACTATTGGTAATGCTTTAAGAAGAGTAATGTTAACCTCTTTGCCTGGTACAGCTATTACTAAAGTACGTATTAAAGACGTTGATCATCAATTTACTACTTTAACAGGCATGAGTGAAGATGTGATTGAGTTAATTTTGAACTTAAAACAAGTGCGTATTAAAGCTGACACTGATGATCAAGGCACTTTAACTTTAAAAGCTAAAGGTGCTCAAGAAGTAACAGCAGCAGATATTGAATGTGAAGCTGGTTTTGAGATTATCAACCCCGATCAACCAATTGCTACTTTAGCCAAAGGCAAGGAGCTAGAGTTGGAGATCACTGTTGATTCTGGTATTGGTTATCAAGTTGCTGAACCAACAGAGACACAAGTGATTGGAGAGATTCCTGTAGATGCTTTGTTTTCGCCAGTGATTAAGGTTTCTTACAATGTTGAAGAAACTCGAGTGGGCAGGCGTACTGACTTTGACCGTATTGTTTTAACTGTGGAAACTGATGGCACTATTAGCCCTTTACAAGCAGTTAAGCAAGCAGCCAAGATTTTAGTTAAACAGTTTACTCAGGTTTTTGAACCAGTCATTCCTGAACCTAAGGTTAAAGAGCCAGAGCTAACACCAGAAGAGATTGAAGTATTGCGTTTAACTGTTGAAGAACTAGATTTGCCTACTAGAATTGCTAATGCTTTGCGCAAAGGCGGTTTTGAAACTGTGGGTGATTTAGTGGGAGTTTCTAAAGAAACTGTGATTAAAGTGAAAAATTTGGGTGAAAAGAGTGTAGAGATTATTAATGAAGCGCTCAAGAAAAAAGGCGTGAGTTTAGAGGATTAATTGATATGCGTCACCGAGTCAAAAAACGTCATTTTAATCGTGACACTCAACATCGCCAAGCTTTGTTGCGTAATTTAGTGCGCAGTTTGATCGAGCATGGTCAGTTGAAAACCACTAAAGCTAAAGCTAAAGAAGTTAAGCGCTTGGCTGACAAGTTGATTTCTCAAGCCAGAACCGATACTTTAGCCAGCCGAAGAAAGCTGCATCGCTTTTTTGGCAAACGTGACGTGGTTAATACCTTAGTAGAACGGATTGCGCCAATGATGAAAGATCGAGTTTCTGGGTTTACTCGCATGGTTGCTCTTGGTCGACGCCGAGGTGATAATACTCAACTAGTGCGTTTAGAATTAGTAGTAAAACCAGCTAAACTAGGTACTTTAAAAAGCGATCAAGATTACCAGCGGAGGCCTGCTAAAAAATCAGCTTCTAAGAGCAAAGCTACCAGCAAAAAATCTCGGTCAGCTAAAGCTAGTAAAAAATCTACAGCCAAAAAATCAGCTTCAGCAAGCAAGACTAAGAGTAGTAAAGCTAAAAAATCAACTAAAAAAACTAATAAGAAAAAATAATTGTTTATGAAAAAGCACCGTACTTATAGCCAGCGCAAAGAAGACGTTACCAGAAATTGGCATTTAGTTGACGCTCAAGGCCAAATTTTAGGTCGGTTAGCCACCAAGATTGCTACTAAATTGATTGGTAAACATAAACCTACTTATACTCCCCATATTGATGGGGGTGATTATGTAGTAGTAATCAATGCTGCTAAAATCGAGGTTACTGGTGGTAAGGAAAATAAGAAACTTTACCGTCGGCATTCTGGTTTTCCAGGAAGTTTAAAAGAAACCACTTTGGGTCAGATGCTCAAGCGTAAACCTACAGCAGTAATTACGCAAGCAGTTAAAAACATGTTACCTAAAAACCGCACTCGTTCACAACGACTAGCACGGTTAAAGGTCTATGCCGGAGCCCAACATAAGCATCAGGCTCAATTTAACCAAGGTAACACTAAAAAATAATTAATTTTGTAATATAATCATGGCAATTAAGATGGCAAAAAAACAAACTAAAGTAAAAAAAATCATTAAAAAAGCCAAAAAGCAACGTAGTAAACGGGCTAGTAACCAGTCAACTAATACTCAGACTGATCAAGCCTTTACTTTGCCTAAAACTCGTTATTTAGAGGGTATTGGCAGGCGC
>WJLO01000014.1 GCA_014728425.1 Minisyncoccota bacterium
CAAAAACCACCCCCCCCAAATCATCAATCTTAGACAACCTGAAGGAGATCAAAAAACTAGATCGCTCAAATACTTTGGGCTCAATTGAAGCCCTAGCAGACCAGGTCAAACATGCTTGGGAGGAAGCCCAACAAGTTAAGTTTCAACCCCAAACAGAACTAAAAAACGTGGTGGTAGCTGGAATGGGCGGCTCAGCTTTGGGGCCAGATGTGGTTAAACATCTTTTTAAAACCGAGTTAAAACTTCCGTTTGAAGTGATTAATAGTTATAGTTTACCTGGCTATGTTAATGAGCACTCTTTGGTTATCCTTGCCAGCTACTCTGGTACTACTGAAGAAGTATTAAGCGCTGCTCAACAAGTCATTAGTAAAAAAGCTCAAGTGATGGTTATCTGCGCTGGAGGTAAGTTAGCTGAACTAGCTGACAAACATCACTGGCCAAAATACTTAATCAATCCCAAGCATAATCCTTCCAACCAGCCTAGGATGGCTATTGGCTATGCCATTTTTGGCCTGATTAGTTTGCTTAGCAAAGCTCAAGTAATTAACTTAACTAATCAACAAGTTGAGGAAGTGGTCCAAACTATTATTCAACAAAATGAACGCTGCCAAGTGCAAATCAAAACCGAGCAAAATCCAGCCAAAACCATGGCTTTTGCTTGTCTCAACCGCCGACCAATCCTAGTAGCAGCCGAGTTTTTAACTGGTGCAGCACATACTGCCACAAACCAGTTTAATGAAAATGCCAAGATCTTTGCAGACTACAAAATCATCCCCGAAATTAATCACCATTTAATGGAAGGCTTAAAGTTTCCTAACACCAATGAACAAAGTCATTATTGGTTATTTTTAAACTCTCAACTTTATCATCCTAGAAACCAAAAGCGCTTCAAGTTAACTCAACAAGTGGTAGAGCAAAACCAGATTGAAACTTTGGCCATTAGCCTTACTGCTGAAAGCAAGCTCACTCAAGTTTTTGAAACCATTACTTTGTTTGCTTATACTAATTTTTATCTGGCCATGCTTGAAGACATTGACCCTGCTCCAATTCCTTTTGTGAATTGGTTCAAAAAAAAGCTGAAATAACCAACCTCTCTACTTGCCATTACTGAATAAAACCGCTAAATTAATACTATGCCTACTATTGCTGCTGTCCAAGCTCGTGAGATTCTTGATGCTCGCGGTATTCCTACTCTCGAAACCACTCTATGGTTAGACAACGGTCATTCAGTAGTTACTAGTGTGCCTGGCGGCACCTCAATTGGTAAATATGAAGCCAAAGAGTTGCGCGATCAAGACCCTAATCGCTTACTAGGCAAAGGAACGCTTCAAGCTGTAGCTAACGTTAATCAAACCATTGCTCCCCAACTTAAAGGCAAAGATCCTACCCACCAGACTGAATTAGATCAACTCATGGTTGATTTAGATGGAACACCCAACAAAGCCAAACTTGGTGCTAATGCAATTTTATCTGTATCTCAGGCAATTTTAAAAGCTGGGGCTCTTAGTGCTGGCCTGCCTCTTTATCAATATTTACAACAAAAATACCAGCTTACTAACAGCCTAGTAATTCCTACTTGTATTTATGGCATTATTAATGGCGGTGAACACGGTGCAGACAACCTTGATCTTCAAGAATTTCAAATTATTCCTGCTAGTAATTTAGATTTTCCCACTTCTTTAACCATGGCAGCCACCTTACAACACCAATTAGAAGAAGTCTTGATTAGCAAGGGAGCAATTCATTCTTTTGGGCTACTAGGAGGCTTTACTCCAAATCTTTATAACAACACTGACGTTTTTGAAATCTTGGTAGAAACCATCAAAACTACTGCTTACACTTTTGCTCAAGATGTTTTTTTTGGTGTTGATGCAGCTGCTAGTGAGTTTGCTGAAAATGGCAAATATGAACTCAAAGACAAATCTCAACCATATAGCGCTCAAGAGCTTTTGGAATATTACCAAAACATGCGTAACACCTATAAACTCATTTATCTAGAAGATCCTTTTAAAGAAGATGATCAAGAAAGCTGGCAAACAATTACTAATGAACTAGGACAAACCACCAAAATTGTAGGCGATAGCTTGCTAGCCACCAACAAAGAAAAAACTTTACAAGCAATTAAAAACAACACTTGCAACAGTATCTTAATTAAGCCTAATCAAACCGGCACCATTAGTGAAGCAGTAGAGGTGGTTAAAATTGCTAAAGATGCTGGTTGGACTGTAGTAATTTCTCATCGCAGTGGAGAAACTACTGATAGTTTGATTGCAGACTTTGCAGTGGGGGTAGGTGCTGAAATGGCTAAGTTTGGACCGGTAAGTAGAGGAGAGCGGGTGATAAAATACAATCGCTTAGCACAGATTCATCAAGAAATAACTAATAACACCAGCAGCACTCCTTCAAGCTCGCTAGCTAATGCTAGTAATACTGCTTCAACAGCTGCAGCAACTAGTAATCAAGCTGCTAACCATTCTCAATCTAACAATAACAACAATACTCAACCATCCACTAATCAACAATCAGGTTCTAACAATCAGCCAACAGCCAATCCACAGTCAGCAACAGCTCGTAATCAACCTGCAACTGCTGTTAATCAATAAGCTAAAAAACAACAAAATTTTTTATGAATCAAGATCAATCAACCAACCAGCCACCGCCAGATCAATCAAAGCCAGCTCAAACTAACGATCCAACACCAGGATCATCAGCTTCACAAACTAGTACAACTGATCAAGACCCAGCCAAAAAACTACCTCAGCAACAACCTAATCAAACCAATCAATCAGCCGATCAAAACCAGTCATCAATTACTAACTCTAAAGCTGCCATCAGCACAAAATCACCACCTAACCCTAGTTCACAGACTACTCCTAGTACAACTCAACCAACAGCTGCTAATCAGCAATCAACAACCACTGACCAGCAGCCTCACAAAGCTACAGATCAACAATCAGCCTCCAACAACCAACCTTTAGCATCTAATAATCAAGCTGCCTCAACTCAAGCTCAGCAATCTGCTACTGACAACCAAACATCAGTCAGTCAAGCCCAGTCATTAACCAACCAATCAGAATCACTAACCCCTACACCAGCACCAACTAGCAAGCCAATCTCTCCTCCCACCCAAGCTCACCTGCAGCCAATTATCACTGGTCAAGCCTTTACTGACACCTTTCCTAAACAACCTTACAAAGGCCCTAAGCCAGTGATCTTGCTCATTCTTGATGGCTGGGGCATTGGTCCTAACAATGCTGGTAATGCTATTGCCCAAGCCAAAACCCCAAATATGGATCAATACTGGATCTCCTTTCCCCACACTCAACTAGCTGCTAGTGGAGAGGCAGTAGGCCTACCTAAAGGCTCTGATGGCAATAGTGAAACCGGCCATCTCAATATTGGTGCTGGCACTATTGTTTATCAAGATCTACCAAGAATTAACACTGCTATTGCTGATGGTTCTTTTAACCAAAACAAGGCTTTTCATCATGCCTTTAATCACGTGCGCCAACACAACTCAACTTTACATTTAATGGGCTTGATTGGCTCTGGTGGAGTACACTCCAACATTGAACATCTTTATGCCTTGCTTCACCTTTGTAAAAGTGAAAACATTGCTAATGTTTATGTACATGGCTTTACTGATGGTCGTGATTCACCACCAAACTCAGGCATTAACTATGTGCAGCAAATCATGACTAAACTACAAGAATTAGAAATCGGCCATTTAGCTACCTTAATGGGGAGATACTATGCTATGGATCGAGACAAACGCTGGGAACGAATTGAAAAAGCCTATCATGCCCTCACCATTGGGTCTGGAGCTTGCACTAAAGATCCAGTAGCTGCTCTTCAAGCTCAATATGACAAAAAAATCACTGATGAGTTTATCGAACCAATCAATGTTTGTAATGGTGATGGCAGTGTCAGAGTTATTCAAGACAATGATGCAGTAATCTTTTTCAACTATCGAATTGACCGACCTCGTGAACTCACTCGAGCCTTTGTGATGCCTGATTTTGAACAAGGTGTTAAACAAGAAACCTTTGATCCTTATACAGAGAAATATGAAAAAACCAACATTCAAAAAAAAGCTAGTGGCGCAACCTTTCAGCGTCAAAAAATCTTACACAATATTTACTTTGTAACCATGACTTGCTATGAAGAGATCCTGCCTGTAGATGTAGCCTTTGCTCCCCAGGGAGGCAAAGACTCACTTTGTAAAATCATGACCCAACATGGTCTTTCTCAACTACGGATTACTGAAACAGAAAAAGAGCGCTTTGTAACTTATTATATGAATGGCCAACAAGAAGAGCTTTATCCTGGAGAAGACCGGGTAATTATTCCTTCCAAAGGCGTAAAATCTTATGACCAAGCCCCAGAAATGAGTGCTTATGAGATCGGCCAAGAAATGATTAATCGTATCAATCAAAATAAATATGACTTTATCTTAGCTAATATCTGTAATGGCGATATGGTGGGCCATACTGGCAATCTTAAAGCAGGCATTAAAGCTTGTGAAGTTGTTGATGAAGTAGTAGGTCAAATTGTCAACACAGTGTTGCCAACAGGAGGAGCAGTAGTAATTACTGCTGATCATGGTAATGTGGAAGAAATGATTAATAACGAAACCGGCCAAGTAGACACCGAACACTCTATTTATCCAGTGCCGCTAATTATTGCTGCCCAACAATATCAAGGTAAAGCTACTATGTTGCCCACTGGCATTTTAGCAGATGTCGCTCCTACTGTACTTAAATTAATGAACATTAGCAAACCACACAGTATGACCGGACGGGCTTTGCTTTAAAATCCTAACCAACTAATTTATTTAGTGTTTACTGTGACTTTTTGAGCTTTTTTACTTTTTTACTTTTTAAGTATTCCCAAATCATTGGCACTACCGAAAGGGCAATGATAGCGAAGATTACTAAAGTAAAGTTGTGTTGAACAGCTGGGATGGTGCCAAAAAAGTAGCCAGCTAAAGTAAACAAACAGATCCATAAAATCCCGCCAACAACATTGTAAAGTAAAAACTGTTCATAATGCATCTTGCCCACTCCGGCTACAAAAGGTGCAAAAGTACGAACAATCGGCACAAAACGTGCCAACACAATTGTTTTACCACCATGTTTTTTATAAAAAGCTTGGGTTTTGTCAATATGTTCTTGATTAACAAAAGGCACTTTGGGGTTATCTACGATTTTCTGACCAAAAAACCGACCAATCCAATAATTAACTGTATCTCCTAAAATTGCTGCCGCAATC
>WJLO01000015.1 GCA_014728425.1 Minisyncoccota bacterium
CAGCTTTGTGACCATATTATTCCTGATGAAAATCAACATTGGGTGTCACCTACTTACATTTGCAAGATCATTGATGGTGAACCCAAGAATTTAGAACCTGGAAAGTGTGATGAAATTGGCTGGTTTAGTTTAGAGGACGCTGAAAAGCTTCCACTATCTATAGTAACCAAACAAGATATTGCTATCCTCAAAAAAAGAGAGCATCAAGAAAATATAGGTTGTGCCGTTATAGTCCAGGATAAAGGCGGCAAGGTTCTGTTAGGTAAAAGAAAAAATGCTTACAGATCTGGCTTGTTTGGTTTACCAGGTGGCAGAATAGACCGTGATGAGAAAGCAATTGCTGCAGCCAAAAGAGAACTCATTGAGGAAACTGGTTTAGAAGCTAAATCTCTTGAATACGTTGGGGTCATAAAAGAATGGCAAGATAGCTATAACTTTATTCACTTTATTTATCTTTGTAATGATTGGCAAGGCAACGTTCAACTTGTAGAGCCAGAAAAATGTGAGAGCTGGGAATGGTTTGACTTGAATCATTTACCAGAAGACATCTTACCTGGACATATGCATGGAATTGAACTATTGAACGATAAACGAGGAATAAAGGATATCTAGACATGAAGTTAACCCAATTCTCAATTTTACTTAATGACAATATCACTATTCAGGGTGAATGTGAAGGCAACTCTGATTCAAAGAAGGCTATTGTATTTGCTCATGGGTTTGGTGTTAAGCGAGATTCCTGGGGGATGTTCAATCAGTTGGGTGATTTATTAAAAGGTGACTACCTTGTTGTCAGATTTGATTTTGTTGAAATACTCGAAAAAGACAATGCTACTAAAGTTTTTCCATTAAGTACTCAGGCGGAAATGTTAAAAGCTGTTTGTGCTTATTCAAAAAGCAAATTAGGGGTAGCTGAAATTAATATCATTGCACATTCTCAAGGGTGCTTAGTTACAGGTCTACTTTCACCAGATGATGCGAGTAAGATAATCCTACTGGCTTCACCAGTTGAAAGTCCTTATTCAAGAATGAAGCAATACTTTGCATCTAGAGAAGGTACAGAGATAAATGAAGATGGTTTAAGCAAAATCAAACGATCTGATGGTAGTTGGACTTGGGTTGAGGCTGGATTTTGGGACGATATTAAGTCAATAGACCCTGCACAGCTTTATTCAAGGTTAGCGGCTAAGACTGATCTCTATTTTGTCAGAGCAATGCAAGATCACGTTATTACTGATAAAAATTACGAATCAGTTAAGAATGATAAAAATATCAACTTTCTGGAATTGCCAGGAGATCATAATTTTGCAGGCGATGCGAGAGATAATTGGTTAGGAACGATGGTTGATTTATTGAAAGGAGATTAATGACATCTTACTTGCTACTCTAGAAAAACCAGTGCCTGATGGAACGAGGGCTGGTTAATAGAAGTTCCCACATAATCCAACCCGGGGAGCATCCTAGGGTCTTTATTCTATCTCTTATGACTGTGCAAATTTTGGGGGGAAGCTCAAAAGATGAGCCGCCTTTTCATACTCAATCGCAAATTAAAAAACACGGAAGTTAAGTGTTGAGAGGATTTGGTCAAATACTTCTTGGTGGTCTGTGCTCTGACTATGCATTTGTGACTCAATCTCATAAGTATTGCCGTTATTAATGAAGGTGACGTATTTAAAATCAGCAGTGGAGGTTGCATGTTTTCTTTCTTCTGCAGTAATTCCTCCAATAACTATTGTTTTAACAACCTTAGTATTTTGATAGACAGATAATTTATCTTGGTCTACTGTTTCAGTAACGGTTATCGTTATCAAGGGATTCCCTTTGGGGATAGGATTAAAATATTCACTTTTTGCAAGAGTAATTTGGAGATAGTCAATTGCGTTTTGTGTTTTAGAATAATTTTCTTGGTATTCCCAGTCGCCTGGATATTTAAAAGTGAAGTTATATTTATCATTAGTATAAATTTTCCAATCAGTTATTGGCTCTAATGTTGGTTTTGAGTCGACTGTCTTTGGAATAGAGGCAGTGGGAACAGGTGTTGGAATATTAACTGCTAGACTTGGAGGTGGCTGATATTGTGAAATTTTTTTCTTTAGCTGATAGTTTTGATAAGCAAAATAACTAGTCGTTCCTAAAAGAAGCAAGACTAATACTATTAAACCGATAATAGGCCAGGGTTTTTGTTTAGGTGGTTGAGCGGCCCCCTGAGGAGCTATTTGGGCTTCAGGTATAGGATTATTTTGAGCTTTGGTTCCCATGCTTGATTACAATATACCATCAACAATTAGGTTGGCACAACTTCGCTGGTAAGTTTCTACAAAGCTTCACTTTAGTTATTTCCTCTTCTGATCCCTGGATAAATCTGAAATCTTCAAAAATGTTGACAATATGGGAAAATTAGCTAGTTGTATTAGAGCTCACAAGACTCTTGGTTATTTTCTGGTCCATGTGACAGAAGTTGAAGGCAAACAAGCTTTATTTGTAGTTAATCTAGAGCCTAGAGAAATGATGGGTGAAAAATCAGAGGGCATGCTTTTTGATATTGGTTATGCAGATAAAATTACCCCAGTACTTGCTACTCCAGAAAAACCAGTGCCTGATGGAACGAGGGCTGGTTAATAGAAGTTCCCACATAATCCAACCCGGGGAGCTCGTATCTAAAAAGAATGTTATATCAGCCTTTTTTTAGTTATATGTGTTAAATGAGAAAGTGGAGAGAATAGTTTCTAGAAGTTCATTATTACAGTTTCCACAATAAAATTTGATTACTTTTCTACCATCAGAAACATAGGCGGTTTGGCCAGGACCAGCCCCTGGAGTTTGTCGTTCAATATAAATTTCTTCACTATTTGTTAACTTATAGGTTTCTAGTGAATTTTTATTTACATACTTATTTTCTAAAAGAAAATCTTTTAGTGAGGTTTGATGACTTTTTTCTAATATATCTATGTTCAGCCCAATAAAACCACCTCCACCTAATTCAGAATGAGGTTGTAGTTTTGTTTTATCACAACTTGGATACCATTCAGGAGGAAATTGGAAAGAAAAGTTATAATCATAGTTATTATATAAGGGCCAAGTCCTATTAACTATGTTTGGCCATTGTTGTCCAGCAGAAAGAAGGAAAATTGTAACGTTAGGAGTAATAGGAGTTTGATTTGAAGAAGGCAATTGCTCTCTGAGTTGGCAATTCTGATAAGTAAGATAACTAGCCAGTCCCATGCCAGCAATAAATAGTATAGTAAGAATGGTAATTAATAACTTAGCCCTGTTTTTCATTAATTAAAGTTTAGCATACTTTTGCATTTTTTTAGTTATTTGGATTTTAGTTTTAGTTTCAATAATTGTATTTGAAAATCTTTTTATCAGGCCTTTTCGGATGAAAAAGCTGGCAGAGGAATTTGGTTTGTCTTTTAAACTTTATGAAAAGTATGGATTTTTAAAGCTGAAAAAAAATGTTTTGCAGGGAAAAATTAATGGCAAAAAAATAAAAATTTATGATATTTATATTGATAGAATTAGATGTACTATAGTTAATAAGAAACGATATTTTGGTAAAATCTCTGGTTATTGTTCAATTAAAGATTTAAGAAAGATATTAGAAAAGTTATAAATTTTTAAAACATCTTGGTGTTAAAACTCTTTAAGAAACTTGATCAAAGGATGTAAAGCATCGTCTACGATTTTGCTAAGGATAAAGTAGTCAATGCTTGGCCTAGTTCAAATATGATTATTGATAAAGTTCAAGAAATTTCTAACTACGCGTTATAATTAGGTTAAATATAACAACATTTATTCTCCACGGAGGAGTTACTTCCAAAAACAATAAATTAAATGATTATTTTTTTAGTCAGTTCTCAACGCACGTTAATAAAAAAGAAGTCAGGATCCTGCTTTGCTATTTTGCAACAGAAAAATCTGAGTGGGAAAGATTAATAAATAGAGATAAGCCTAAAGTTATTAAAAATTCCTCAAAAAAGTTAAGATTTCAGGTAGCAGAAGATGCCCAAGACCTGCTAGCTAAACTAGATGATGCTGATGTCCTTTATGTTGCTGGCGGAGAACCAGAGCTGTTAGAATCTTACTATGAGCAGCTAGAGGGCTTGAAAGATAAGTTGCAAGATAAAGTGTATATTGGCAGTTCAATGGGGGTTTATATGGTTTCAGAAAGTTATCTAAAGCCAAAGGGCGATAAGGCTCAAGCAGGCATGAGACTGTTGCCCATTCAAACAATTTGCCACTGGGATCAAAAGGAGAGTAAAGAGCAGAAGCTGGCATTGTTGAGAGACAATTCAGATTCAATGATTTTAGTTTTGAATGAATATCAAACAGTGGAAATTTATCGTTAGTTTTTTAACTAAGTTAAGCGATTTCCTTTCAAGCATGTTAAAAACACTTAATAACCATAAAAAAACTGAATTACTAGTAAAAAACTTTTTACCTTTAATAGGTATTATTTTTTTTGATTGGAATCTTACTTTTATCTTTTTAATGATATGGGTCGGCAATGGGGTTGAAAATTTTTTTATTGCGCTAAAATCAATTTTTGTAAAAGATGTTAGCAAAGGCTCAAGCATTTTTTTTAAACTTTTAAACTTTTTTGGATACACCCTCTTAAATATATTCTTTTTATCTATATATGGTGCATTTTCTTTTGTGAATACATTAATTATTATGGTTTTGTCATACACAGACCCTCCAGATATTCATGAAGTTATTCAAGCAGCAACTAATCCACTTTTACAATACATTTTTATACTAGTTATTTTAGAAATAGTTATATTAATTAGGCATTATCTGATAAACAATTCTTCAAAACGACAAGGTTGTAAATCATTAGAAATTGATTTTTTTACCAAAAACATTGTTTTGCACATATCAATTATTATTTTTATGTTTATGAGTGCTGCTATTGGAGTGATAG
>WJLO01000084.1 GCA_014728425.1 Minisyncoccota bacterium
GAATAACTGCTACCTGAAGGCTGATTTTTAGAAACTGACCCCTGTGCCTTAGGAGCTTCTGAAGGCTGAGCAGGTTCTGAAACCAAAGGCTGTGTTGCTGGAAACTGGCCCTTAGTAGATAATTTATTACTTTGAGAAACTTGAGGTGATTGAGCAGATTGATTAATCTTCAACTGAGTATTGTTAATTGAGGGATTGATTTGGTTGGTTTGAGCATGAGTAGCGGCATCAACTGGAGTTGGTTTTGCAGTCCGACCTGGTTGACTAGTTGAGCTAGTTTTGTCAGCCTGATTAACTGGCCTGCTGGTTTGGTTTTGGCTGGGCTGATTGGTTGAAGAAGTTTGGCCACTAGTGTTATCCTTAGCGTTATTCTGATTAGCGTTAGTTGGCAAAGTAGGTTTTTTTAAATCCTGAGGAGATCTAGTAGTATTGTTATTTGCCGCAGATAAAACTTGACTTGACTGACCAGGTGCAAAGGAACTTCTAATCCGACCCATTAACTTGGCTTTGGCAGGTTTTGACTGAGCATCTATCACCTTTTTATCATACTAGAGATGAAAGAGAGAATCTAGCAGAGAGTCTCGATTATATTGTTCTTTTTATCCAGACAACAGAATAATACCACCTAAACAAAGTAAAATTCCTGTCATTTTTTGCCACAGCCGACCAGTCTCCTTTAACCAGATAATTCCCAACCCTACTCCAGTTAATAAAATCATCACATCATAAATAATAAAAGTTCGTGAAACCTCAGTCTGTTGTAGAACCACTGCTAAACCAGCCCAGGCAATAGAGAAACTTAACATAGCAAAAAAAGCTTGTTTAGCAAAACGGCGCATAATTTGTATCGCATCAGGAATTGCCTGCTTCATCCCCATAGCCAATAGCATCTGAATCGCCTGACTAAAAAAGCCAAAAGCAAAAGGAGTGGTAAAGTTTAATACTTTTTTACCAGCTAACTCTGCAATTGCTACAAAAAAAACACTTAGCAAACTAAAAATTATCCCCTGAGAGAAATTAAATTTCTTGCCTTCCCAAATAACCACTAAACTACCAACCATTGTCAAGATCAAACCCCAAACTTTGTCAGATGTATAAGCTTCGTCAAACCAAAACAGGCCACCAAAAAAAGTTAAAAGTAAACTCAACCTAGCAACCAACATCACTACCGATGCATCCGTGGTTTTAAAAGCTTGAGTAGTACAATAATTCGCCAGCATCCACCCACCACCCACTACTAATAAATACAACCGGTTAATGCCTAACGCAGGCACATCCCACTGCCGAATAAATAGGGGCAGAAAAAACAAAGTCGATAAACTTGCCCAGATTAAAGTATAAGCCCAAGCAGTATATTTCTTTCTCACAATACTCTTGAAGACTACTGGAGCTAAACCATGCAATATTCCAAATACAACCGCTAATAAAGGCATAGAAATACCAAACATTGCTACAATTCTAACACGATACCTGCAATGAGGTTTAACTACAACAGCCCTCCCCGGTGCAAGACCGGGACGTGGTCCTGGTGCAAGACCGAGAGAGGGACTGATTATGGTTTACTGTTTTTGGGTCAAAAATTAGCGTCAAGAGGAAAAATTTAGGTAAACCAATTACTCCTGCCTTTCTTGTTGCCGCAATCGTCTGGGACCAGGGCCTTTGCCCCATCCTAACTCTTCACGCAACTGTCGTGCTTCTTCATGATTTCCCTGATCATGCAGCTCATGAATCTCGACCAATTTATTAAAGGTTTTTTTCATTAGCCTGAGCCCTGATCCTCTCAGGAGCGTCTTGCATCAACTCTAACCAAGCTTGATAGTCGTGATTTTTAATTGCTTCTCTGACTGCTTGACGATGTTCATCATTTGGTCCCTGGCGCTGCCAACCTTCGCCATCGCCTGGTCCGGGACATTGGCAAGCTGGTTGCTCCTGGCCCTGAGCCAAAATAGGTTGAACAAGGTGTTGACTGGCAACAGTGCTAATCACTCCTCCAGCGACAATTGCTGCTGCAGTAGTTAAAACTAGTTTATTATTCATAGCTACCTTTCTGACTAACTACTTAATTGTTAATAATTTGGGCCCGAATGTAGTTAGTTGTTTGGTACTGTTAATACAAAATCCGGAAAGGCTTTATTTCATTTAATTGACGACGTGCGTCTAACCAACGTTTGAGGTTTTTCCGCTCCTGAGGGGGTTGAGTATAAAATGGTCTAAGATGGCGTGGCCCAACTCGCTCATTAAAGCCACTTAAATCTATTAAGACTCCACTGACCAATATTAAGGCCACCAAACCCAATAACCAACCAATTAAACTATAACGATAGGAAAACTCACAACGTTTAACAATCCAAATTCCTAAGCCAAAACCAGCAATGGCTACCAGTAAGGCTTCCCAAGGAAAAACCTCAATCCAAAGTTTTAAAGGCACTCGCCCTAGCCAGGAAAAGCCAAACAAAGCACGAGTACGCATTTTAAAAACAACCAAGTTGAAAAAGAAGCTGGTTACTACAATTACTGCGCCAGCTCCCACGCCTAGAGAAATCGAGCCAATAATAAAATACCACCGAGGTCGCATCTTAACCTTACCCGTGCAGATTTGCTGCATCACCTGTTGTTCTAAATCCTTTTTAGCCTTTACGTCAATCGCTGGTGCTACTGGTGATTTTTTAGTTGATTTAGTCATTTTTACTGATTGTGTTCGGTATTTTGCTTTGCCAAAGTTTTTTTAATTGTTTTTTCCCGCGCAAAAGCCTTACTCCCACAGTACTAACTGGAATCTTTAAGACCTCGCTGATTTCCTGATATGATTTTTCCTCCAAATAAAATAATACTAAGACCGAGCGGTACTTTAAAGGCAACTGGGCTAAGCATTTTTTTAACTGTTGAGCAGTTTCTTTTTTTGCCAAATCTGCTGCCAAATCTGTTTTGGCTGGTAAAAGCTCTTCCAACCATTCACCTAAATTAAAACTCAAGAACCTCTGCTCAGCTTTTAATTGATTAACTGCTTCATTATGAACAATTCGGTAGACCCAACTCGAAAACTTTTTTTTAAGATTAAAGCTCTGCAAATTCACATAAGCTTTAATAAGTGATTGTTGCACCACATCAGCTGCTAAAGCTGAGTCTCCGGTTAATCGTTCGGCATAGCGTAACAGTTTGCTCTCATAGCGCCGGACTAAGTGCCGATATAATTCTTGATCTTGAGTTCTCACTAACTCAACCAAGGCTTCATCAGTTAGTTGGCTAGGTCGGGTCATAATATTAATACAAGCTAAACAGAGGATTTCTTACAACTAATTTTTTTCCCTGGTTCAATTCCCCAAGCTTCTGCCTGGCCAGCTACTACCTCTAAAACAAAATCTACTGCCACAGCTGGTCGGTAAACTGGCAATTCATTTAAGCGTTGGCTTGGGTCAGGAGCAGCCACTCCACGATCAACCTGCACCACTTGTCCCTGACTAATCCAGATTAAATCTAAATTAAACTGCATTTCCTTCATCCAAAAACCAGGCGTGCGAGGTGGAACCAACACAAACAACAAGCCATCACTGCCAATTTTGGAACGACCACTTAAACCTTGAGTAATGCTTGCGGAAGTATTAACTACCTCAACTTGCAAAACTTGCTCACCCACCCTGATCTCAGTTTGACTGTGATCAGCTACTGATTGCAAGCTAGCACAGTTTTGCTCATCAACTTCACCAGACTGAGCAGAACGCCATTTTTGCCAACTAAACCAACTGCTTCCCAGCAAAATCAATAAACTAAAAATTACCAACAACCACCTAATATTGTTCACTAATTACTCCTTTAGCAAATACATAAAAGCTAAACCAAGCATAAAGGTTAACAAGGAAGCCACAACCTTTTTTACCTGAAGCTCCTTGCGTAACTCTGGCAACAGATCTACAGTGGCAATATATAAAAAGCCACCAGCAGCAAAAGGCAGTAAGTAAATGATCAAATCTTCAGCCAAAGTAAACAAAAAATAGCCACTAATTGCTCCCAGCAAAGCAGTTAAAGCTGTTAAAAAATTAAAGCCCAAGGCTTGGCGACGACTAAAACCAGCATGCAAAAGCACACCAAAATCACCAATCTCTTGAGGCAACTCGTGAGCTGCAATAGCAAAACTCGTCACAATGCCTAAATTAGAACTATTCATAAATGCAGCAGCAATCACTAAACCATCAATAAAATTATGCACTGCATCACCCAACAAATTCATATAACCAAAAGTGTGCACTTCACAATGACTATGGTGGCAGTGACGCCAATGTAAAATCTTCTCAACCAAAAAAAACAAGATAAAAGAACCCAGCAAGGCAAGAAATACCTGCTCCTGAGGTAATTCAGCCAAGGCTTCTGGCAATAAATGGAAAAAAACCCCGCCCATTAATGATCCTGCTGACAAAGCTACCATTAACATTAAAGATTTTTTTAACACTGCTTGCTTAAGAGAAAGAGTGAACAGCCCCACCAAAGACAAAAAGCTGATTAACAAAGAAGTAATGATAATATAAATTAGGGTCATTAGTTTATTATAACTGCTTAAACTAAAGCTTGAGAATGTTATCTTTATTTTGACTTTGCAACTGCCAAAACCGTTGATATAAGCTGTCTTTTTTATTTATCAACTCACGATGCGAGCCAACTTCATGGATATAGCCAGCTTTCATTACTACGATTTTATCAGCTCGAACAATTGAGGATAATCGGTGAGCAATGATCAAAGTGGTCTTGTTTGCTCTGGCCTGCCAAAAAGCTTGTTGGATTTTTTGCTCTGATTCACTGTCTAACTGTGAGGTGGCCTCATCAAAAATAATAACGTCTGGATTGGCTAAAATCATCCTGGCAATAGCCAAACGCTGCTTTTGTCCTCCAGAAAGCTTAACCCCTCGCTCACCTACTGAAGTTTGATAACCTTGGGGCAAAGTTTTGATGAAATCATGCAGTTGTGCCATTTTAGTAGCAGCAATAATCTCTTTTTTAGCAGCTTGATCATTACCATAACCAATATTAAAACTCACTGTATTATTAAACATAATGGGATCTTGAGGCACCACTCCCATAAACGAACGTAGTTGGTCTTTGCTAAAACGCTTAATGTTAATTCCGTCCAACAAAATCTCGCCTTGATCAGGATCATAAAAACGCATCAACAACTTAACCATAGTAGTTTTGCCCACGCCAGAATGACCCACAAAGGCAACAGCCTGACCTGGCTTAATCTTTAAATTGATTCTATTTACTGCGTCTTGCTTACCCTCTGGATAAGAAAAGGAAACTTGCTTAAACTCAATCTCTCCTCGAACAGTGGTTTTTTTAACTGGCTTAATAGGATCCTTAACCTGAATCTCCTGATTTAAAACACTAAAATAGCGCTCGATATCGGCATGGTGCTTGGCTAAATTGCGCAGTTCATAAATTAACTCAAAAAAACTTTGATAAAAACTGGTCACAAAGCCCAAAACCATTACATACTCTGCAATCGAGAGCTCGGTTTGCTGAACTTGATATATACCTAATAATAAAATGGCAAACAAGCCTAAGTTGGTTAGTGTGCCTACGCTCAAATCAATAGCATAAAAAGAATAAGCATAGGCCCAAATTTTCTTGGTCCAAGTAACAAACTTTTGCCGCAAGCGTTGCAATTCTTGAGTTTCTTTTGCAAAAAGTTTAACGGTTTCATAATTAATTAAATTATCAGTAATAACTCCAGAGAGCTTGTCCTCATAGCGATTAAACTCTGTTCGAGCTTTAATATTTCGCTTAATCAACCAAGCAGCCAAAAGCAAATTAACTGAGATTGAGATTATCATTAGGCCCACAATTGCCCAATTAAGCTGACCAAAAAGGATCAGCATCACTAAAAACCCCACCACCACCTGGCTACTGCGAGTATTCAACACATGATGGAGGTTAAAAAACGCCAAATCACCTCGCTTAAAAGCACTAATCAAGGAACCAGTACTCTTGTTCAAATGAAAAGCAAAGTCTAAATCCTGAACTTTTTTAAAGATTGTTAACCGAGCATCTCGAGCAGCAGGAATTACTACCTTATCACCCCACCACATTGCAACAGCACGAAAAACCAAAGCGATAAAACGAACTAAGAAATAGGCAATTAAGATTCCAATTAATTGCTTAAAGTTGGATCCTGGAATCGCTTCCAAAAACACTTTATAAAAATAAGGCAAGATATTGTGAGCAATGCTAAAAATTAGCTGACAAATCACAAAAACAACAAATTCTTTTTTGTAGCGCAGTAAAAATCGATAGAAAGTTTGATAAATCTTTGACATTTAAATTTAACCTCAAGGATAGTAGTGGTGATTCCTTTATTGTAGGTGGTGAGCCTAGGAAAGAAAATCCAAAAAAACCCTTTATAATAACCACCAAAACAAGAGCCAGAAAATTCCTGGCAATATTCTTGCTCTTGTTGGAAATACTAACTAGTTATGATTAGATAACAGTCGTGGCTAAACAAGCAAAGTATTAAAAGCTTTGACTGTTGTTTGAGTTTTGATAGTTGTTGCGACCGCCACGATTAAATCTTCTGCGTGGTTTTCTTGGTCTAGCAACACTAACACTCAAAGCCCGACCATCAACCTCTTGTTCATTAAGCTCTAAAGCTTTTTGAGCTGCTTCTTCTGTAGCAAACTCAACAAAAGCAAAGCCTCGAGAACGTCCGTTTTCGTCAGTGATCAGCTTTAAATAAGTGACCTCGCCAAAAGGCTCGCAAAGTTCGCGCACTTCGTTTTCGGTCAGTGCCCACGACAAATTGCCGACATACAACTTTTTAGGATTTTTTTGAGGGTTTTGATTCATATGTTCCTCATCTTGTTGTTTGCAGACCAACAAACAACCTATTGATAATAAACTTTGACTGACTTAGATGAGCAACTAACTAAGATCGCCGTTCTTGGTCTGAGGTTACTATTATAACAGATGAACAAAATAACAGGCGTAGTCAATGATTTCTGTATTGTAGAAAGCAGGCTTAAGAAAGAAAAGCCAAAGAGGAAAGTAACAAACACTATTTACAACCTCATTACTTAAATCACATCAAATCAACCTTGTTCAAGATTGGCACAACTATTGTTCCTAAAACATCAAATATCGCAAATACTCCCAATAATCTGAAATAGAACTCTCCAGGATCATCAATTAATTCAAGAATTAGCAATATAAGCATTAATGCCAACATGCCAATGGATCAAATTGTAGTAAATAATGCAATTTTAATTGCAGGCTTTTCTACTTTAATCAAAAATAGTAAACAAGAGTGCGCTAAGCTTAATGCAAGGATTATAAATATTAACACTAGTTTAAAACTATCCCAACTAACAATATCAATCATTTCCCAAATAAATGAGACCGTGTATAGAAATCCTAAAACTGACAGCACTATACCCAAGGAAGCCAAAGGCATTACTCTTTTCTGTTTATAAAGAGTAGAACAACATAACCCTATAAGGCTATACCCTCTCATAGCTAACGCTGTAAGCAGGATTTTTGCTTCTATTTCTCCAAAACCACCAAAGAGAAATGTAAAAATTCCAATCAGCGTACTAATGCTGAGAGAAATAATCACACTAATTAAAAATGTTTTTTTAAATTAATATTTTGAGTCATAATTTTATTGCTGAGATTTTTGTTAATAAATATAGCTACTGCTCATCAATGCTTACCTTCGGCAAGATTACTGGCCAGTGCAAAGCATTTGCAACAAAGTTAGAACCATTTTCTTGAGTAAACAAGATTATGGGATGGCTATTAATTTGGCATAACACTAACACCATATTCACTTTGATCCTCAAATTTTGGTACATTATCGTAGAAAAATGAAGCCCATCCTAGCCTATAGTTTATTAGTCCTTTTTCTGAATCAAAAATTTGCAAATTATATTTACTAGCTCTTATAGCTAAAATATAACGGTTTTCAGAATCGTCGTAATGATATTTTATCTTACTTGTCTGTAGTGTTGAGTTGTATAGTTCTGGGAACATGTCTCTTAGCTCGTCCTCATTTTTTGGCAAAGACATAGAATAGGTGTGCAGATGATTAAGTTTGCCATTTAACTCCTTTGCGGGTTCAATTAAAGGCCAATACCTACGATATGCAGCGCAGTCAAAAACTCCATAGCCGACCATGATGATTGCTGGAAACGATAAAAATAGTAAAAGTAAACTAACCAATACCGATATGGTTAAACTGGTTGGCGCTTTTAACTTAAGCTTTTTATTTAGAAAGTAATAAAGTACTAGACCAAAAACTATGCACAAGATAATAAGAGTAGGAATATTAAGGAGCTTTGCGCCTTCTTGACATCTATCAAAGACCCATGCTGATGTGAATAATTGATCGTACATTAAAAGTATTATAAAGGAATGAGTTAAAAAAACGGCCGCAAATACTTGTCTTTTTTTAAAAAAACCATCACTCTCTATCAAAATATATGCCTATATACCAACCCAATCTCACTATGCGGAAGTGGTGGGATTCCCCGGTGCTCACTTCGTTCAACCGGGATAAACTTCTCATCCCGATTCATAATCGTCCAAAAATCCTACTTTGCAGGATTTTTCGCCGATTGCGGAAGTGGTGGGATTCGAACCCACGAAGCCATAAGGCTCACGCTTTCCAAGCGTGTGCAATTGACCACTATGCGACACTTCCTTAAACTGTTTTAGTGCAATTGACTCCCGGTGGTCACCGGGACGAAACTTCCTTAAATTATTTTAATAATTGACCCATGTTGGTCACCGGGACGAAACTTTTTTGCAACCCTCATATTATAGACTACTTTTTTATTACTATAGTCTCACAATTTCTAGTATCCACTTGCCACCTCTCAAAAAAAACTTTTATACTAAGTATCATCAGACACCTTAAAAATGATTGAATTACCATTTAGAAGAGAACCACCACCCCTCCAACACGTCCATCTTGATGACCCTAGAAACGTGGCTTATTCGATCAACGAGATAAGGGACCGTGTCTTAGGGTATACAGGCGGGCCAATTGATGATCTAGGCCAAACTAGTCTTGAAGACATCGGAGACACTGTTCTCAAGTTACTTACGCCTGGCCCATGGCTAGCTGCCCCAATTTCTGCCGACCAATGGGAAGAAATACTTTTTTTAGCAATAAGCCAAGAGGAGGTACTAAAAAAATATTAGGTGAAGATTACCTGGAAAAGATAGCTCAAATCATGAGTTATGATGCTCCAGACAGTGCTTATTGGAACTTAACAACTGAAGGTCGAGAGTTTATAAGAAATATCCCCCTCCGACAAATTCAAATGACCCCTGAAGGACCTGCCTTTGTGATATCTGAGGCAATGATAAATCCTATTAGCTATATTTGGACAGAGTATATGTTTTCTGCTAGTTGTTGGCTCGAAATAGAAATCAGACTAAGCCAGAGACAACAAGATAGAGAATTATTTATTAAACTAGTTACTTTAGGATATTTATTTGGTAAGTTTGATGAGCAGAACCCCCACTCTTGGAGTTATAGAGAAATCATCTCTCCTCACATTCGGGATGATGATCCACCTTTTATACAAAGACTAAAAATTCCTGAGGCTGAAGCAGCCCAAGATCAGCCCAGACTTCAACTATTAAAAAACTTTTGGTATACAGCTTTCCTTGCTTATTGGGCAGGTTTAAGGAGACATCAACGTTTAAGTTTAGCTCCTTTAAAAGGGGAATCAGCAAAAGTTGCTGCTCAAGCAGTGCCTGATTATGAAATGATACTGCCAACAGCACAAGCCCAAGGCTTAACCGGAGCCAGATATCAACAAGTTCGAACAAGCTTATTCCAGTATATTACTGAGATTGTGCAGGCTTATAATCCAGATCAACCTCATTCTTTAGAATCAATTAGAGCAGTTTTTGATCATCGATTAGCAAGCAAGTTGCTGGATTTTGTCGGTGCTAAACTGCATCAATTTGATTTTGCACAATCAACTAATGGACAGCTTAGCAAGCTAGCCAGCCGGCTCATAACAGCGATTAATCAAAATCAAGACCAAGATTTAACAACTCAAGTATTTGGCACTGAGTTTACTCAATTAGCTCCGATTGAGCAGGTTTGTTTAATCACCTTTACTGCTTTTGTCAGCAATGGCTCAACCACTAAAGGAATAGAGGCCGCAGTGGCACAAATTGAGGGCACGTTGCTACCAATTCTTCAAAAACATCATGAGTCAAAAAACTCAGTATCTTTTGATCTTCCTTTTCCTCCTCCAGATATTGAAACAACATATCCTCAAGCCAAAAAAGCTGCTTTAGAGAGGTTATATGAGTTAACACTAGCTGATGGCTTAGTTGAAGCACAAAATCCTAAATTAGTTACTGAGCTTGAAGCAAGAGAACGTGCTCTCGTTGATTTAACCCAGCTCAGCAAAGAGATCTTAATTACTGATAGAACAGAGACCGAAACCGATATTATTGTCCCTATGCTTGTTTTCTTAATGATGGTGCTGTTCATAACAACAAGCTTGTCAGTCAGAATTCCCCCACATCGTTCAGTTCTTGCCAACCTTTTCATTAGCCTCCCTAGTTATTTTTTAATAACAAATAGATATCAAATGGCTACTCTCCGTAATTGGCTAAACCAACTCTCCATCCTAAAACAATACCAAGATAAATTAAAAGGGCAGTTAAAAAAAATAGACGCCAATTATCAAAAAAAGAAAAAGGAATACATTTGGCTCATAGCTTTTATCAACCTGATGATTACAACTATTGTGTTTGGTGCGGTTGCCATATTCGATGCTGTTGAATCAGAACCGACACATGCTATTGGCAACTCCGGATCCCCTCCTCAAAGGGGCAATCCTTCCTTTTATACTTTTTTTGGCCATTCTGGCGATTCTGGCCATTCTGACCAAAATGTCCAAGGACCAGATTTTTGGCTAAGCGAAACTTGTGAAATGGCACCAGACAGAGCAAGACTTCTTTGTCGCAATAAAGAAGAGGATGGTATTCCTGGCAAAGAGCATACTCTCCCTATTGAAACTTTACCCGACCAAGCAGCACTTAAACAACAAATTGAACAAGAACAAGCTCAGGGAAATATCATAAGATTAAACCTGAATTCTCAAGATTCTTTCTTTGAGATTCCGGTTGGCTGGGAGCCTATAAAAATCTTAATTGTTGGTAAAATAGACTCTGATGCTCGTCCCAATCATTGGTCAAGCGAGCAAGGTTTGGTAGTAGAAGGCTTAGAGTCCACTCAATTAACTGCTGTAGTTTATCGACCTACTCAACCATCAAATAACATCCTAGGTCAAAATAGTATTGATGTTTATCAAACTAGGCCAGATGTATATAACCCTTATGGTCCTGACTTAATTCCTGATGTAGACTGGGATACTCCGGAGCTTAAACCCTTAAAAGCAACTATAATCAACGCCCGCCAGCAACTTCGAGATGGAGTAGACCCAAAAATTATCCTTAAAACAATGTTGCAAGTTGTGAAAGAGCTAGGCTTAGATTATGGCTTTCAAGAACATCATGCTCATGCAGACACTCCTAGTGAGCAACTGCGCTCAATGCTTGCTCGCAACTCTGACGGGACTTTAAAACACGATCAATGGATTTGTAATGAATTTGCCTACTTGATTTACGTAATGGCTAGAGAAGCAGGAATGGAAATTTACTTACTCCCGGGCTATGTACAAAGCCCTCACACCGGCTGGGGCGGCTACGGCTCTCAAGGCCATATGATACTAGGTTTTAGGAATCAACAGAATCAAATTGAGATCTTCGACGCCACATTGCCAGACACAGACGGTAATTTAAACTATCCTTCAATTCCACGAGAGGATTTTAATATTTTTGATTACCTAAAAAAACAAGAGCAACAAAG
Organism: Minisyncoccota bacterium; assembly: GCA_014728425.1. Classification (GTDB taxonomy): domain Bacteria; phylum Patescibacteriota; class Microgenomatia; order UBA1400; family PJMF01; genus WJLO01. The sequence continues at coordinate 11,882 of WJLO01000084.1, forward strand.
GATGATTTTTGCCACTTGTGCCTTAACTGCTGCTATTCTGGGATTAGGAGTTTTGGGCAAAAGAACTCATGATC
>WJLO01000085.1 GCA_014728425.1 Minisyncoccota bacterium
GGCATACTCAATCTGTTCATAAGCCAATACAAACAATAATAAGCTTAACCAAGTAATTTTTTTATCTTGAAATAAATACTGCACTAATAGAGCTAAAGGTAACAAAGTTGATAAATTAACCAAGATCATCACTAATCCTGGTAAATTAGGATCACCTTGAGAAAAAAAATAAGCTGGAGCTAACAAGTAATAACTCAAGGGTCCATGACTTAAACCAGGGTAATCAGTTTGCGGACCAACTAATACTAAATTACCTTGCTCAAAAATGCTCCGAATTATATATTGATCTCGAGCCTGATCATAAATCCAAGAAAAATGATCTTGACCAGGATAAAGGCGTAAACCTAAACCTAAACAAAAAATCAAACCCACCAGAATAAGATCAGCTGAGTTAAGTCGTTGACCTAGTTGCTGAAGTTGGCTAAAGAGTTTTTCCCACATCTTTTTTAATATCTTTACAAGAGTTGCTTACAGCTGTTTACAATAGTCGGGCTTGATAAACCACAATAGACTGATTAATTGGATAACTATTAACTATTTCTAGCTGCTGAGTTACTCGCCACCACCAGTCTTGAAAAACTGCTTCACTATAATATTCTTCTACAATTAAAAATACCTGAGCGGGGGGCTTTGATTTTTTGACTAACAAACGTTTTTGGGGAATATAAGCAGTCTTCCCCGGTAGATAGCTAAACTCAACTGGCTGCTCATAACCTTGATCAATTAAAGATAAGTAAATTTGTTGATAAGTATAATCATAAACTTCCTTAACAAAGTGATAAGAAGCAAACGACTGACCATTGCTCAGCTCGTAAACTTTATTTACTGCTTGTTGTTTAGGCAAATAAGGAAAACTAGCTTGCTCAGTTAAATAGTTAGTCCAAGAATAATTATTAGCTAGTTGATAACCACTTAAAACTATCACTAGCAGTATGATTAGCTTTAGCCATTTATTATCTAAGAAGTTTTTTAAAGCTAAAGCAAAAAACACAATCCAAACTGGTAACAAAGCTACCAAATAATAAGCTTTACAGGGTAAAAATTGATACAATAACAAAGGGGTAAGCACAAAACTCAAAAATACTATTAGCTGCACCAAGCCTTGCTGGCTGGTTTTACGGTGTTGAGCAGTAAGCTGTTGCCAAAAATAGCCTCCAATCAAACCAATTATCACTAGACCAGCTGGGGCTAACTTCACTGGTAAGACCGCTTGCCAAGCACTATCATAAATATATTGACCAATTTCTAATACTCGACCCCAACCTGATTGATTGGCATTAATTGCCTGAGCCTGTTGTTGATAATCTTGTAAAAAAGCTATGATTTGTTTGGTTTGATGCCAATCATGACGCAGCTCAAAAATCACAAACGGAGTAAAAGTAAACACAAAACCAGTTAACAAAATCAGCAGATTTTTAAAACCTAACTGTAGCCGGCTGCGCCAACGTAGCAATAACAAACATAATAAGACTGTTGGCAACAACACCATGCCATAAGCAGTTTGAAAATGAAAACTAAAACCCACTAATAATCCTAAGCAGCCATACAGCCAGCTAGAATTTTCAACTAAACTCAGCCAAAGCTGCACCACTGGCTGGTGTTGATGAGTCTTTTTAAATCTTTTAGTAAAAACTTTTTTAGTTAAACCTAATTGCGGCAATTTTAGTAAAATTAACAAAATTGGTAACACCACTAAGGGAGTCATATAGGGAGTCCAAGCAGACTGCTGAGTGCCAATTAAACCCACAGAGGTAGCATAAAGCAAAGCTGTTAATCTACCTAAATAAAGGTAAACCAATCCTACACTGATCACGCTCAAAATCACCACTGTTAACACACTAGCTAAAGGATGATAGTCTAGTAAAAAATTTAAAGGCAAAGCCAGGTAATACCATAATGGCCCATTATAAACACCATCAATGCTGGTCACTGCGCCAAACAATGCTGGCTTGTGGTGTTTGCCCATTTGCCTAATAACCAAAGAGTCTTTGGCATTGTCATACATAAAAGAAAACTTATTAGGAAAGACCGGTAATAATCGCAACACTATTGTCCAACCAATTAACAAGACTAAAAACCAGGGAATTTTTTTCATGATTTGGTGCACTGAAGAAAGCATTTTATAAATTTTTACTCAAACTAAGCTTATTGTTAAACTTTCTGCAAAATAATTGTAACTTAAGTGATTAGCAAAATAAAAGGTGGTTGTGGTTAATAAACCAGCAAATTAGCTGTTAATAACTCTGCTTAAATAAACAACTTTTTGAGCTGGATAATTAACTTTTTATTAACCACTAACCCCGGTGGCCCAACTTCCTTACCTCAACATGATCCATACTGATCTCCAAAGGTTGACTGAGCATCAAACCAATCACTGTTGCTACACGTTCAGGCTCCATCATCCAAGAGGTATCCCGGCCCTGAGCAAAACCAGCTTCAGCAAAGATTCCAGTTTTCATGCCGCCAGGATAAAAACTCATCACTCGAATTTTACTATCTTGTAATTCTAGCTTGAGTGAATCACTAAAGCCTTTTAAAGCAGCTTTGCTAGCTGCATAAACCCCCCACTCAGCTCTGGGACCCAGTCCAGCAGTAGAGATAACATTTAAAATTTGAGCCTGGGGTTGTTGCTTAAGAATTGGTAAAGCTGCTTTAGCTAAATAGATCGGACCAATAGCATTTACTTTAAACAGTTGCTCAATCTTAGCAGGTGAATGATCAGCTACTGAACCTTGATGCCAAATGCCTGCATTATTAATCAAAACATCAATTTGGCCAAAATGCTCATTAACCTGCTGCACTGCTGTTTCTACCTGCTGATAATCAGTTACATCAGCAACAAAATACTCTGCCCGCCCTTCTTGATCTTTGATTTGAGTTTTCACTTGTTGTAAATCCTGTTCTCCTCTAGCCAACAAAGCTATCTGAGCTCCTTGGCTGGCCAACTTACGCGCTAAAGCTGCACCTAAACCTTTGCTTGCTCCAGTAATTAACACTACTTGATCTTGTAAAGTCATAAAATCTCCTTAACTGTATTAATAATTATTTTAACATTACCACTTAATAAACTGTTGTTCCTGATGGCTTATTGGCTTATTACTGTTTTTCTCCAAAATATTTCAATCTTACTTTATCCCAAAAAACTGTTTTTAAATACCACCAGGCTTGCACTGGATGACGCAAACAATAAGCCTTATCTTGCTTGCAATTAGGAGCAAAATAAATAGTGGCTTTTTTAGTCAATCCTCCAGGTAAAATCACAGTTAGTTGGGTTTTTTGTGGCTGATTATGACTAAAGTCTAAATATTGAATTGACTGATGCTGGGCTTTTTTCCAATCACTCATCACTGCCACTGATGGTGATAACTCCACTGTGGGAGCAGCTGATAAACTAGTTACAAAACCATAAACATCATAAGGTACTAAAACCACTCGAACTGGATTACGTCCAGCAATAGCATACTGATTATGCACATATAAAATCGTGTTTTCTTGACTTAACTCCCGAGTTTTTTGTTCTGGAAAAATAAAAGGATATTGGGTTTCTCTGGCAGTGACTAATAGCTCAGGCTGAGTAGTAAAACTAAACTGACAACTTTGTTGCTGGCACTCAAGTTGACCTTGATGACTAGCTTGATCATTGACCAACCATTTTAGAGTTAAACTATGGTGATTTTGTTGATGCACTAAAGGATGATTAGCTGGCAAAAAAGCCTGGTAATCAACAGAGGTGATATCTAGAGGGCTAAGTTTAAATTGAGTTAGACCAAAAGTAATTGTTAATTTTTGTTCATTTTTTTGCTGATAGCTCAACTCTACTGTCTGATCATGTTGTTGAACAGCAAGAGAACTTGAAGATTGAGCTGGTGGCAGCTTTAAACGGCTGAATTGATGCTCGCCAGTATCTTGTTGCGGTTCTGGAGGTAGAGCAACTAACTCTGGCGGACCAAACAACTTTAACACTAAATTACGCTCTGTTTGTGGCTGCTCATACCATAATGAACCAGCAATTAAATACGACACCACCCAATGACCCTTACTAACTGCTTGATATTGGCTATAAGGATCAACAAAGTCAGAATCATAAACCCGTAAGTCATCAATAAAAACCTGATCTTGATTAAAGCGCAACCTCACTCGATAGTTGGGTGTGGTTACCCAATAAACGCGTTGCTCTGGGCCAGTAGTTAACTGCTTGCCAGCATAAACCGTGATTGGCTGGTGAGACCAAAAAGACTTTAATGCTGATAAACTAGGAAAGCTAACTCGCTGTTGAGCTTTTAACTCTGCTAAATAAGCTAGCTGCTCAAGATAAACTTGTTGATAATTGTCAGCCATGGAGTTTTCTAAACCAATCAAAGCAAAACCAGGCTGCAGCGGTTGATCAATTGCCTGATTAAGTAGTTTTTTAAAATAACCAAAACCCTTACCATCGCCACTATAATCATTAGGTTGACTAGTAAAAGCACTGCTAGTGTCACCATAGTTTTCTAAAGGGTCAGTTAAGGTCTGTCTAACAATTAAAGCCTGATTTGCTGCTTGATAATCAGGAACAAACAACCATTGTTGACTAGCTAAATAAGGATAGTGAGCTGGCCCACCATCTAGTGAATAACTATCAACCCCCCATTGCTCACGAGTGATTTGATGTACTTGCACTTGATATTTATCAACTAAATAATTCAAGCTGGGAGTATCGATCATCCAAGCAGTAGTAAACTGAGGGTACTGATCAAATTTAGTAAAATAAGCTTTGAATAAAGTATCTAAAAGTTGCTGACGAACAGCTGGCTCATAGCCCAAGGTAAACACATGTTGAGCCTCATACCAATTGTGCTCGTTGCCTTGATATTCAACTCCAGCAGCTTGAGCTAATTCTGGAGTAATCTCAATCAGTAAACCATAATTAATTAATTGAGGATGTTGTTTTTTAAGCTGTTGAAGATAATTAACCCAGACTGGATCTTGAAGCACATCATAGCGCAAACTAAAAAATCCTGGCAAATTATGTTTTATTAATGCTTCAACCTGCAGTTTTAACTTAGCTAAACTACCAGCATCACAACACTCTTGACCACGCACCTGATTAATAATCAAGACTTGAGCAGGCTGGTGAACAGATTGCTGAGTTTGAGCTTGTAGTAAACTCGGGCTGCAGCAACTGGCCAATAATATTAAAATAGCAATAATGCAAAAACTCAAAAACTGGTGGCAGAACCATCGTAAGTGGTTGATCAATGACATTGTTTTTCCTACTACTATTATAAAGGTTATGTTGTTAATAGTGGGTTGGTTTAGCCAATACTTTCAGTTTAGCACTGATTATTTCTCCTTAGGTACCAGCCCAAGACCTTGGGTGTTTAGCAAAATTCGCTGGTTAGATATCTGGGCGCGATGGGATAGTGGTTGGTATCTGCATTTAGCCAAACACAGTTATCAAACTGCTAATCAAGGTGATCCCACCAGTATTAACTGGGCATTTTTTCCCCTTTACCCTTGGTTAATTAAACTAAGCAGTTGGCTAGTGCCAACTCAGCTGCGTACTACTGAAACCTGGTTAATTTTAGGCATTATTATCAGTAATCTTAGCTTGCTATTGGGATTAAGTTTACTTTATTTGCTTGTCAAACAAATCTGGAAATCTCCTCAAATTGCCCGATTAACTATTTGGTATTTGCTGATTTTTCCTACCAGCTTTTTTTTAGGCACGGTTTATAGCGAAGCAGTGTTTTTTTGTTTAGCAGTAGCAAGTTTTTACCTAGCTTATCAACAAAAATGGTTTTTAACTGCCCTAACTGCTAGCTTACTCACTCTTACTCGCCCCTTGGGCATACTGATTCTAATGCCTTTATTATGGCTTTACGCACAAAAAAAACACTGGCAATTAAAAAAACCAGGCTGGCAGTGGCTTTATTTAGCACTAATTCCTTTAACTTTATTAAGCTTTTTCACTTATGCTTATAGCCAAACCCAGTCTTGGTTAGCCCCAGTACAAGCGCAACAAGCTTGGAAAAGACAACTTGATTGGCCTTGGCAAGCCCTGTTTCACTCACAGCACTTTATTGGTTACATCACTCCTTTAGATCGAGTTTTTACTTGGTTGGGGGTGGGACTAAGTTTTTTAGGAGTAGTAATTTTACCTGCTAGCTTGGCAATTTATGGTTTGCTATTAACCATCGCGCCTTTGTTTAGCAACTCTTTGTTATCTATCAGCCGGTTTTTAACTGTGGTTTTTCCCAGTTTCATTATCTTAGCCATTTGGGGCCACAAGCATCGTAGGCTTAATCGCTTAATTCAAGTGATTTTTTTAAGTTTACAAGTCTTGTTGTTTGCTGCCTGGTGTCAGCTACACTGGGTGGGCTAAAATCAACTAGCTGCTTTTCTCTAAAGATAACATGATTTTCTTTTTAGCTTGATCTGGATTAAGATCTAAAACATAAGCTAGTTCTTCTTTAATGCGGTTAATAAAACTGCTAAATAAGCGTTTTTTAGTAGTAGAAAAATTAATTTCTGGATCTTGTTTTTCTCGCCATAAACGACGAATAAACTGAGCCATTTTTTCTAAGCTATTATCTTTTAAAGCTTCTTTAGCATATTTAACATTGATTTTCTTCTTATTACGAGGCGTCCGCCGAAATCTTTTTAAGATTTTTTTGAGATCAGCCTTGGCAAAAGGCTTACGAATAGTGGTTTTGCTCATGTTATCAATGGGAATCGAGCAAGTCACTTGACTGTGATGATCTTTAGGATAAACTGCTTTAAAATAAATTAGTTTTTGTTTATTGCCATTAACTTTTTTATTTTTGACCTTAAAAATACGATATACTCGACCAAAACGAACCAAAGTATCGCCAACTTTAAAATCTAAATCCTCATTATTTTTTTTCTTTTTAGCCATTATAAGCTTACTCCTTTACTAC
>WJLO01000086.1 GCA_014728425.1 Minisyncoccota bacterium
ATCAGTGCCCGATCAAAAATCAACTCAAAACAAAAATATTTTTATTGTTGGTAAAGAAAAAATCCAGCAATATAGCCAGCAGCTTCAAAAAAAATATCATCACTTAACTGACCAGCAACGCCAGCAGTTAATTATTGGTTTAGTAGTGGCAGTGATCTTGTTACTAATCGGGCTGACTTTGGTGCTAATAATCAATGCCCAAAGAGCAGCCCAGCCAGCATTACCCCATCCCAGCCCTACACCTACTGCTACCATTGCTCCTGAGCCCAGCAGTAGTCCTTCACCAACACCTACCAACACGCCTAAACCACAACCATCTCCTAACCTTACCCCTACACCAAAACCCACGCTCACTAACTCACCCCAGCCTACCAACACTCCTATACCAGCCACACCAGCGCCAACATCAATAGTAGACACCACCCCGCCTGAATGGAGAAGCTTTGGTGGCCCAGATGGCGGACCTTTTGATTTTAACAATGTTTGTTTTCCACAATATTTAGTAGATGATGTTAGTGACAACAAAGGGATTTTTCTACGATATAACTTTAATGATCAAGGCTGGACCGACTGGAAAAATGAGTTTGCTCCTTGTTTTAATGATCTAGCAAACGGCACTTATACTTTTCAGGCTCAGGCTAAAGATGCTGCCGGCAACAAAACCGAAATCCGCAGTAAAGAGTTTACTATTGAGGTTACGCCCACAGTTTCTTTGGGAGACTAACTTAACTCATTGAGCCTGATCATAACTTAATTTTCTCCTAAGATTGTCCGTTGAAAAAACTGACTAGGTCACGATACATATTGGACTCTGTTAATACTTATGCTGATAGTAAAACTGCTCAGTTATAGATTCAAACTGCGCTTATTTTACCGCGACCAGCAAACTCCAGCCTAAGTTATAATACGATTATGTCTACTATTAAAAAACAAAGCAAAATTATATTTAAGCTATAATTGATTAATGAAAAAAATAAAAAAAGTCTTAGCAACCAGCTTTACCCTTGGGCTACTTGTCATCTTCCTCATTATTGGCTTCTTTCTTTTTCGTTATGGCTGGCAAACTTTCTTATATCAACGTAAATTTCTCACCAACGGCCAACGTACCACTGGCATCGTAGTTGGTTTCACTCAAAAACGAAGTTCCTCAACTAGAGGGGGTTCATCCATCAGCACTCATCCCGAAGTAGATTATCAAGTTGACGAAACAACCTATCGCGTTCCTAACACCGTAAGCACTAGCTTCAATACCTGGAGTACTGGAGATCAGGTTACGGTAATCTATGACCCTGTTGACCCAGAAAAAGCAGTGCTCGACACTCCAACCAACAAATGGTTTGCCAGTATCCTTTTGCTAATCCTGGGTGGAGGTTTTATGTTTTTCCCCAGCTTCATTCTGCTGACAATTATTTATCGTCTTGTTAAATATCAAGTTAGAAAAACAAAAAAAACTGCTTCACTAGCTTTCAAAAAATTACTTAAAAAATTAAAGTAAAACAACCAGTTTAGTTTTGTTCTACTTTTGGGTAAGGGGGTGTCATTAAGTTGTGTTGCAACAACCCAGGCCAGGGAGAGTGAAGATCACCATCTTGCATAAAAGCCCCTAAAGCCTCCAACATCCTATAGTAGCGATCAAAATACCGAGGATTATAATACCTGAGATTGTTTTTCAAGTCTCCAGTTCCAATCATTGCCCGTGCATTTAAAATTGCCGCTTGCACCATAACTAAAAACCTTCTTCCTGCCCGCGACTCAAGTCCCTTGGGCAAACGATCTTCAAACCAAAACTTAGGGAGTTGATCTTGGTCTAAATCAGCCTTACTGTCAGGAGACCGCAATAATTCTAAAAGATATTTCTTGAGATCGCGACCTATGTGACCATGTAAAGTGTCATGAATAGACTCCACATCTGCCTGCAACAATCTGCCTAAAAGAGAAGTATTGTAATCCTGTTCTGGCCAAAAAGGATCAGTTTCGATTAGGTAAATTGCTAACAATACCTCCAAGTCAACCTGGCTTATCTGATGCATATTAAAATGATCCACTACTCTAGAACCCATATCACCTTGTAGAAAAAGAGGGATGTCAGATAAACCAGAATCAGCAGGATAAGGCAAATCCGGGACTGTAAAAGTGCCGATTTGGTACAAATCAGTGGCAAAATTGGGTAACAAATAATTAGCAAAAACTGCAAAATATAATATCTCCTCAGCATACTCATCAAAGTTGGGTGAACTAGCATCTAAACCTTCAGACACCCTCATTGCTACCCATTGTTGTTCTAAATATTTGGCTAAAATCTGCGCATCATGAGGGATGTTGTTAATGTATTCCACTAGATCAGGTTGGTTTTCCTGAATTATCGCTACAAGTTTATCCCTCTTAGCCACAACTTTTAACTTCTTAGTTTCATTTTCATAACTGTTCCTCTTTGTTCGCGATAAAGATTCAAGATACTTCCAAGCAATCCTAGCTTCCGAACCATTAACTTCATTTTCTTTGGCCCAATCAGCTGCGTCACGTTGGAATCGTGCTAGAACTGATGGAAATTTTTTCATTTTTCCCCACAACCGGTCTTGATTCAATAACTTAGTAAACTGTCCCACTAATCGATATTGCTGCTCCTCTCTTAGTCCTTCTTGTTCTCCAG
>WJLO01000087.1 GCA_014728425.1 Minisyncoccota bacterium
AATTAAGTGGTCTTATGACAATCTTTGGCATGTGGCAGTGCATTTTATTGGCTTTTTTACCAACATGATTCAGCAAAAGCAGGATGCCCAGGTGGTAAAAGAGCAGTTTAGTCAAATTCTGCCGCCACCAGCCCAAAACCAGCAACCTTTCCCCCAAGATTGGCAAGAGATTGAACTTAAGAACCTGGCTTTGGAGTTTACTAATCCTAAAGGAAAAAACGTTGATATTAGGGTGCCGCAGTTAAAGTTAAAAAAAGGTGAAAAGGTGGGTGTTATTGGCGAAAGTGGAGCTGGTAAAAGCACTATTTTGAGCACTTTATTAAACCTAACTGATTACCAGGGCGAATACTTGGTTGATGGTCAGTCTGCTAGAAATTTTCAAGTAAGCAATGAAGTCATGATGTTAATTAATAATTTTGATCCTTTATTTAATCTTTCGGTTAAAGAAAACATTGAGCTGGGCAGAGATATTAAAAGCGCTAAACTTAAACTGTTGTTAGAAAAACTGCAGATTAATAAGTTCTTTCCTGATTTAAAAGCAGTGATTGGTGATAAAAACACTTATTTTTCTTCTGGTCAACTGCAAAGACTGCGCTTGTTAAGAGGTTTGGTTGCTAAAAGCCAGATTTATTTGTTAGATGAACCTTTTAACGGCATTGACAAAGAAAACAAAGTTAAGATTATTAAGTTTTTAAAACGGTATTTAAAAGATCAAACAGTGGTTTTGGTTACCCATGATAAAGCTGAGCTGTCTTTGGTGGATAGGGTTTATGAATTTCAGGGGAGTAGATTGGTCAAGCAGGGTTAACAGAAGAGGTGATTAATTTTAACTATGACTTTTTATCAATTTGCTCAATATTTGCAAAAACTAGAACAAACTGCTTCACGGTTAGCCATGACCGAAGAGTTGGCTAAGTTGTTTCAGCAGTTAGCACAAGATGAGATTGCTCAAGCTTGTTATTTAATGCAGGGTAGTTTGGTGCCAGCTCATCAGTCTTTACAGCTTAACTTATCTACCAAGATGGTGATCAGAGCTTTGGTGCGCTTTCAAGCTCAGCATGCAGGATCGGCTGATGCCGCTGGCAAAACACAGGCAAACACTAATTTATTTAATGAAGTAGATCAAGGCAGTTTAACTAAAAATACCAAGCAGCTTTATAAAGACTTAGGCGATCTAGGTTTAGTAGCAGAACAACTCTCCCAAGTGAGTCCGCAAAAACAACTGTCAATCTCACAAGTGCATCAACAGTTAGTTGAGATTGCTCAAGAAGCAGGCAGCGGTTCTCAAGAGCGCAAGTTAATTGGCTTGGTAAGTTTATTAGACCAGCTTCGGCCAGTAGCTGCTAAGTTTGTTATTCGTGTGATTATTGGCAAGCTGCGCTTGGGTTTTTCCACCATGACTATGATTGATGCTTTATCTTGGGCTCAAACTAACAGTAAAGATGAGCGTAAATCTTTAGAACTAGCTTGGCAAAAACAAGCTGACATTGGTAGGCTAGCAGAGCTTTATTTACAAGCTCAAACTTCATCTGCTCGAAAACAAGTTTTAGCTCAAATAGATGTTAAAGTTGGAGTGCCAGTAATGCCTGCTTTGTGTCAACGCTTGAACACCACCAATGAAATGGTGGAAAAAATGGGAGAGATTATTGCTGAGCCCAAATATGATGGCTTGCGAGTACAGCTTCATGTTTGCAAGGCGGGTTTTGAACTAGACTCAACGCAGACAAAGGATTCAGCTCAACCGCAGTTGTTTCAAACCTTTACTCGTAATTTAGACAACACCACCCACATGTTTCCTGAGTTAAGTTCGGTTATTGACCAACTACAATGCCAATCTTGCATTTTAGATGCTGAAGTGATTAGCTATGATCCAAAATCCGGAAAGCATCGATCTTTTCAACAAACTGTTAAACGTAAACGCAAGCATGGAGTTGATCAGGCTGCAGAAGATTTTCCCCTGCGCTTTTATGCATTTGATATTCTTGATGTTGATGGTCAATCTCTGCTTAATCAGCCTTTGCAACTGCGTAAGCAAAAACTTAGTGAAGTTTTGGGCCATCAGCCGCAACGCCAGTCGTTAGTTAAAGGACAGAGTTCCTTATTGGTCAATACTCATTATATTGTTAGCGATGAGCCTCAAGAGTTAAGTGATTTTCACCAAGTCCAGTTGGACCTTGGTTTAGAGGGGGCAGTAATGAAAAAAAAGGACTCAATTTATCGCGCTGGTCGGAAGGGTTGGCGTTGGGTCAAGATTAAGGAGGCAGAAGGCAGCAAGGGTAAGCTTAGTGATACTTTAGACTGCATAGTAATGGGTTATTATCGCGGTAAGGGCAAGCGCACTCAATTTGGCATTGGTGCTTTTTTAGTAGGAGTGTTAGCCAAAGATCAAGATAAGTTGCAAACTATTGCTAAGATTGGCACTGGTTTAACCGATGACCAGTTTAAAGATCTTAAACAGCGCTGCAACCAGTATGAAGTAAAATCTCAGCCTAAAAATTATCAAGTTCATAAAAATTTATTGCCAGATGTTTGGGTGCAGCCTGCTATTGTTACAGAGATTGCCGCTGATGAAATCACTAATTCGCCAGTTCACACAGCTGGTTTAGCCTTGCGGTTTCCTCGGTTGGTGCAGTTTCGTGATGACAAGGATTGGGAGCAGGCCACTAGTTTGACAGAGCTAGAAAAGTTACAGCAACAAACAGTTTAATTACTTTGAGTATTTTTTGTTATTTTCAAACTTTTTAATTTTGTTGTTCTTTGTTAGCAATTTATAAAGCGTTTTTTATTACTTGCAACAGCTTGCTTTTGGCTTGACAATTATATTGAGCCATCTTTTTTAAACTGGACTGAAATTCTTGCAGTTGTTGTGGGTCAGCAATGATTTTTTTGAGCAGTCTGACCGATCGAAGGGGGTTTTCTTCCACATATCCTAGGTTATAGTCTTGAATAATTTTCAAATTACCATCTTCTTGGCCAGCTACATGAGTGCTAGCAAAAAAGGGCGTGAGGGTGGCCACGCTTTCAAACAAAGTGTTGGGCCCAGCTTTACCAATCACTAAATCGGCTGCTTGCATGTAAAGATGAAGTTTTTTGGTAAAAGCAAAGGGTGTTATAACTGCTCGACTTTGGGTCAAGTTTGAGTCTGTTGTTAATTTGTTTTGTTCATTAAGATGTTTTTTAAGCTGTTGTACTTGAGTTAAAAGTCGTTGGTTTTTACCACAAGCAACAAGTATTTGCACTGGTTGGTGTAGTTGAGCTAAAGGCTTGAGGGTTTTGAGCACTGCTTGCGTGCCTTCAGAGCCAGTAACAAACAACAAGGTAAGTTTTTGTGGGTCAAGATTAAGCTTTTGACGAATTTTTTTGAATTGATAGGCTTGTTCAAACTGTTTGCGGACAAACCACCCAGTTATGGTGGTGTGAGCCTGGGGCTTGGTTTTTTTAACTAAGTTTTGCATTGTTTGATCAAACACACAGTTGGTTGTAGCAGAGTTGCTGATTTCAAAGTTGCTAAAGGTTCGGGGATTGGCAGTGATGTTGATAAACGGAATGTTTTGGTTTTGAGCCACTGTAGTAATAGCGCTGTTAAAAGCAAAATTAGTGTTTAAAATCAGGTGTGGCTCAAATTGATTAACTTGTTGTTGAATAACTGTCAAATAGTCTTTTTTGAGAACTTCACGACCAAGTTTTTCCAAGGATTTAATGTTAGAAAGATCAAAAATTATTTTAAAAACTTTAGGAACATAAATATAAATTTTTTGATAAATAGGCATTAGTGTGTGTGTTTTTGAGCATAATTGTGTTATAAAACCTTGGTTAATAAGGTGTTCATTAATGGCTTGAGCAATGCTTTGGTGACCTTGAATGGTGGTAAAGATTAAGGCTTTTGGTTTTTGCACTAGCATGATTAAACTGTTTGGTGAGCTAAACGAGCTACAGTTTGGCTGTGGGTTAAAAACGCTTGATGATGATTGCAGTTTAGACAAACTGCTTTGGCTTGGGGGAGTTGTTTTAAGATTTTTTCTTGAGTTTTTTTGCAAATTAGCAAGTCTTTACTGCCATAAACATAGATGACTTGGCTGGTGTTTAATACTGATAATTGTGGGTTTTGCCAACCAAAAGTTGCCAAATACATTAACAACAGATTTAAAAACCCAGTGTAGTAATAGTCTAAGATTGTTCGCTTTATATTAAAATCAAAAGTATTTTGATGTTGTGTGTGCTGTTTAAGTGAGCGTTTTTTGCTTGATTGGTTTTGGGCAAACCATTGATTGAGTTTTTTTCTAATATTAAACCAAAGTTTGCGATTAAGCGAGATCGGAGGAGTAGTGGTTACTGCATTAAGCAAAATGCAGTTTTGGGGTTGGGGCAATAACTGTTTAACTAGATAGTCTTGGATAATTAAAGTTCCCAAACTGTGGCCAATAAAAACAGGCTGTTTAAGCTTGAGTGTTTGGCAGATTTGTTGTAAATCTATGGCTCCAGCAGCTTCGATTGACTGAGCTTTTTGCGGAAAGCTGCGGGTTGATTTACCATGTCCACGCAAATCATAGGTGATGCATTGGGCTTGGGGAATTTTTTGTAAAATTGCCTTAATAGTAGTTATAGTAGCATTAGCATCACCGCCAAGGCCATGAAGTAAGACAAATTGATGATTAACTACAGTAGAGTTTTGGTAGCTTTCACAGTAGAGACCAGCAATGTTTTGGGAATGCTTGGTAAATTTTTGTAACTGCTTCATGAGCTTTTTGTGTTATTCTTCTAGCTTTAGCATGGAAACAACTTTATTGAGGTGTTGAAGTTGTTTTTTAGAAGCTTTTTTAATAAAACTTTGAATTTTTTGAAAATAAGACAAGCTTTTTTGATCATAATAACTGCCGCCTAACATAGGGTAATTTTTAAGCTCACCAGCGACTAACTTGCCATTTAAATACATTAATTGAGCTTTGGCTGTGGTTCTAATGGTTTTTAACAAGCCCTCTTTGGCCATTCTTCTGAGAGAGTATTTGTATTGAGGTTCCCTAAAACACGCAAACTGATAACCTTGTTTTGTTACTTGATGAATAAAATCCCAGTCTTCTAAAAAGGAAGTTTTTTCCACAAAGTGTATTTTTTGAACAATTGCTTTTTTTACCCCAATTAAAGCACCAAAAGAACCAGGCTTAAACTTGGCTAATAAGTCAATCCCAAGGTTAAAAATAGTGATGATTGATTGATCTTGAATAGGATAGCGTCGCCAATCAATCCAGCAAGTAAAACAATCCACTTGAGGATGTTTATCTAATTGATACTTTACCCCTTGTAAAAAATAATTGGGGATTCG
>WJLO01000088.1 GCA_014728425.1 Minisyncoccota bacterium
AGTGATTGGTTTGTAAATCTAAAGAACCAATAGCCTGCTTCAGATGCTCAGCCATACTCAAGCTAAGTTGCAACTGATGCTGCTGTTTAAGCTTGAGGCTAATCAGCTTATCTAGTTGTTGACCAGCTTTCTTACTAGTTTGTGCAGCTACCAAACTTCCCAAAGAAATAATAGCGCCTTCTACTAAACCCGCTCCTAACTGAACCAAAAAACAACCAGAGGCATCGGCAATGGGCACGCCAGTACCAATAGCTGCTGCCAAAGGCTGAGTGATTAAATAAACCTCTTTAGCTCCTAAAGATAAAAACAACTTTCTAACTGTTTGCCTCATTAGCTTTGTGCTGTTGGCCGGCACACTAACCATCATGATAGGACTTAAAAGATTAAACTTAAAAACTTTTTGCAACAACAACTGCAACATCGCTTTAGTTAACTGAAGATCACTAACTTTACCTTGAATAATTGGCCAATGAACTTGAACACTTGCCTTAACTCGACCCTGCATTTCTGCTGCTTCTTGACCAACAGCAACAACTTTTTTATTTTTAACATCTACTGCTAAACAGCTAGGTTCATCCACCACTACTCCATCCTGGCTGGTCCAGATCCGAGTCATCTGTGAACCTAGGTCTACTCCAACCAGGCGCTGAAAACTATTCAATCGAGACCACATAAAGCTTAATCCTTGGTATAATTACTATATGTTGCTAGCAAGACTATCGCAATTACGAGCCAAAATTAATCCTAAAGTAATTTATACTTTTCTCTCTGCTGCCATCATTATTACTGGCACTTATTTGGCTATTCAATATGCTAAAGGCAATTATAGACTAACCAAAAAAGGTTTTGCGCCTGAAACTGGCTTACTTAGCGCCAACTCTTTTCCACCTGGCGCTCAAGTCTTGATCGATGACAAGCTTGTAACTGCTACTGATGATACCATCTATCTTGAACCTGGCGAATACCAGCTTAAGATCATTAAAAATGGCTATTCTCCTTGGCAAAAAACCGTGCGCATCCAAGAAGAACTAGTCACTCAAACCAATGCCGAGTTATTCCGCCGTACTCCCAGTCTAACACCACTGACTTTTAGCGGAGTGACTAATTTATCGATCTCCCCAGATGGTCAAAAGATCATCTTTTATACTGATAGTGCTTCGCCCGCTAGCAAAAACGGGCTCTATATTTTAGAACTTAACAATAACAATCTCTTGCCTTTAGAAAAAGAGCCGCGCCAGATTGCTGCTGATGATGAAAGCTTTAACTTAACTAATGCTAACTTTATTTGGTCACCCAATAGCAGCGAGATTATGCTGTTAACTGACAGTCATCAAGTCTTACTAGACCCTGGTAAAGACAATAAGCTTGCTGAACTACCTGATATTAGATTTAACCGCAAACAAATCTTAGCTGAATGGGAAGAAGAAATGTATATTCGAGAACGCCAATTTTTAGCTGAGTTCCCTAATGACATCATTAAAATTGCAACTACTTCTGCCAAAAACGTTTATTTTTCGCCAGATAAAAAACGTCTGCTTTATACTGCTACTGCTAGTGCGCAAATTCCCTCAGCATTGATTCCACCATTACCAGCTAGCAACACTCAGCCAGAAACCCGTCAACTAGAACCTGGTGGAATCTACGTTTATGATCGCGAAGAAGACAAAAACTTTCAGATCGGTACTGAGGCTGACTATGCTGAACAGCCACCTGAAAAACCACAAGATCAACCTTCAGTCCCAGTTGCTGAGCCAACTATTACTCAATTGCTTACTAAACAACTTTTAGTTAAAGATCTGCATCGCGAAAAAGCTTTAGAGCTAGAAGCTTCACCTAGTGCCTTTTTGCAGCTTCAGGCCCAAACCACTGCTCAAACTGCTCGCAACTTTAATACCTATCACACCTCGTTGTTGATCAATACTTTACAATGGTTTCCAGATTCTAAACACTTGATTTTTGTTGATGAACAAACTTTAAAAATCATTGAGTACGATGGCACCAACTTAACCACTCTTTATGCTGGGCCTTTTGTAGACCGCTTTGTTTATCCTTGGCCAGACGGCACCAAGATCGTGATTCTGACTTCTTTTAGTCCAGAAACACCTAAAAACTTTTATGCGGTTGAGATTAAATAAACTATTAAACAACTTGCCTGCTCCTATAGTTCAAGGGATAGAACAGGGGTTTCCTAAACCTCAAATCCAGGTTCGAGTCCTGGTAGGAGCACAACAATAATTAACAATAAAGCAATAGTGATTATTAACATTGACTATAAGTTTAACCTAAGGACGAGAAGTTTCACTTAAACTCAACCAATCGCTCCTATAGTTTAACGGATAAAACATCAGTTTCCGGAACTGAAAATGGGGGTTCGATTCCCTCTAGGAGCACTAAAAATCTTTAGCTTAATGATCTGAAAAAGCTTTGAAGCATAACAGTAAAGCGCAACTAAATTAACCACGCTCCTCTTCTGCATAAATCACGCATTCCAAAGCACTAGAATACTCAAACAACTCATCATCGTCAAAAACTATATTGATCTCGCGCTCGGCCGCTTCGTTGCTAGAAGAAGCATGAATTAAATTAAAAGCTTGACTCATACCAAAATCCCCGCGAATAGAACCAGCCTCGGCCTCGCGCCCTAAAGTAGTACCTACTAACTTTCTCACCACTGGCACTGCCTCAATCCCCTCCCAAACCATTGCTACCACTGGTCGAGAACCCATAAAACTTACTAAGTCATCAAAAAAACCTTTATCTTGATGTTCAGCATACCATTTGTTTAACATCTGTTCACTCATCTCAACCATCTTAATGCCCACTAACTTTAAACCTTTGCGTTCAAAGCGACTAATGATCTCTCCAATCAAGCCTCGCTGCAAACCATCGGGTTTAACTAATACTGCAGTTTGGGTACTTGCCATAAAATCCTTTCCCTTAATTTAAGGTATTTTAATGCTAAAGGCTTTTGCTTGGCAAGTTTAATTAAAAAATAACATCAGCCTCATTAAATCATGTAAGCCCTGTCAACTTTTTATTTAATAATTTTCCAAAATATATTGAGTCTTAACACGACCCTAGTCTTCAAAACTGTTTGTGCTACAATACTGCCATTATGTTGCAGCATCAATTTACCGATTTAAAGTCTGGCCTCCCCATTATTCAAGTCCCCATGCCATCAGTAGAATCTTTAACAATCTTAGTCTTAGTAAACACTGGTTCACGTTATGAAAAACCTAAAAGTTATGGCATTGCTCACTTCTTTGAACATATTATCTCAAAAGGTACAGCAGCATATCCAACTGCTAAAGACATTGCCGTTGCTATTGACAGCGTAGGCGCTAGTTTTAATGCCTATACCAGCAGAGAATACACTGGCTACTACTTTACTGCTGCTGCTAAACATCTTGAGTTAGGTCTAGATTTGTTATCTGACATGCTTTTAAAACCAAAGCTGCGACAAAAAGATATTGAGCTAGAAAAACAAGTTATTATTGAAGAAATCAATCTTTACGCAGATACCCCGCAACATCATATTGCTAATATTTTTGATCAAATGATGTTCAAAAGTTCTGGCTTAGGACATGACATTACTGGTACTCCTCGATCTGTCAACAGCTTGACCACTGCTGATCTTAAGGCTTTTATTAGACAATGGTATGGCTTAGGCAACATGGTCGTGGTTTTAGCTGGTCAAGATAAAATTGTTAAAAGCAAAAAAACCTTGGATTTAGTAGAAAAAATGTTTGCTAAAAAGATCGGAGTCAGGCCAAAAGACAAGATCTCATTAAAACGCTTTACTAGCAAAAATCCTATTGCTCCCAAAAGATTGCAGGTAGTTTTCCGCCGCACCAAACAAGCCCATTTTGTATTAGGCTGGCCAGCACCAGAACGAGAAGATGAACGACGCTATGCCCTAGTATTGTTGTCAGTAATCTTGGGCGGCAATATTAGTTCACGCTTGTTTCAAGCAGTTAGAGAACAGCGCGGGCTGTGCTATTACATTAATAGCGAACTAGACCAATACCATGATGCTGGTGTTTTAGGTGCTTCTGCTGGAGTTGATCCAGAAAGAGTTAAAGAGGCTTTAAAAGTTACTGTAGGAGAGTTTAATGAACTTGCCTCTGGCAACAAACCAATTACTGATGA
>WJLO01000089.1 GCA_014728425.1 Minisyncoccota bacterium
AGCAAGCTGAGAAGTAATGACTTTTAGCTTCACTAGTTAAAATAGTAACATGTTTTTTTAATCTTTACCAATCCATTTTAACATATTAGATATGTCTCAGGGACCAAAACTTTTAAAGAAAAATTGCAAACTAGTAGTGTTTGGACGCCAAACCGAATATAGGCGGCAATAATTTGTAATCAGGCAGGCATACTTTAAAAATCTAAGCTAACTTCAAGCAGTATTTTTAAGTGACAGTAACCAGCCAACAATGAAGATAAAACATGCTCTAAGTAATGAGTTTCAAGCCAGATAACACTACAGCTTAGGGTAGTCGTGATTACTGAATTGGTGTATATTAGAATTAATGATACAAGATAATCCTGCTCGATCATCTCGACCAGTTACTGGCCAAGATTATGCTCGGTTATTGCGTGAACGTAGAAAAGCCAAAAACCAACCGCCTCAATCAGTTAACTTTGCTCAACAAGCTCCATCATTAAAACAAACTCAGGCCAACACTCAAACCAATACCGACCGCCAAACAGACCTTAACCACTCAACAGTCAACCAAGCTAAGCCGCGCCAGTCTTATCAATCACAGCTAACCAACACTACCCGCCAGGTTAAGGCAACTGCTGAGCAAGACTCACCCCCAAACCATGCTACTGCGCCCTCATTAGCCAATAAACAACCAACTAACCAACAAGCTACTCCTTTACCGCCAAAGCCACCTAAAAGGCAAAAATCTCGCATAGTGCCAGGAATGTATAAACCAGAGGCAGAAAGAACTGTGCTTGAATGGCGTGCTCCTAGTAGGCCTTTTCAAAAGAAAAACCGTCAGTACTTTACTACTGTAGCTGTGATTGGTTTATTAATCTCCTTGATTTTGTTTTTTGCTGGCCAATTCCTGCCTATTGCAGTAGTGGTATCTGTGGTATTTTTAGTTTATGTGCTAGCAGTAATTCCTCCTAATCAAGTTACTAACAAAATCACTACCTATGGCATTCGCGTGGAAGATAACCTCTATTATTGGGACGAACTGGGACGATTTTGGTTTGAAGATAAAGCTAAGCAACGCTTACTCCAAATCGAAACCATTCGTTTTCCTGGCAGGATTACTTTATTGTTAAACAATATCACAGAAGAACAACTTACAGAGATTTTGACAGAAGTACTACTGCAAGAAAAACCAGAACAAACTTTCTATGAAAAAACTGCTGATTGGTTAAAAGAAAAAATCCCGCTAGAAGGAATCTAAATTGTAGAGGACGCTAGCTATTTCTCATTAGTTTGAAAATTGGCTAAATCTAGTCGCTAGACTTAAACAGATGTTCTAAAATTTTTCACTTCACTTCAAAACATTAATTAAAAAACTTTTTCTTAAAAGAACAGATTTTTTTTGAAAGAATTTTTAGCAAAATTTTATAAATATTTTCATTTCTGGAATTTCATCTCTATCCGCCTTCCTTGAAGTGGAGTAGAAATTTAACTGGCCCAATGCTTTGATTTGTTTCGAATCTTAAAAATCATTAACGTAAAAAAGTAATTATTAAACCTACTACAAATAACTAGTCTCAAGACCTATAGTTTTTGATATAATACATACTCATTATACATAATTTAAATAACTAATATGAAAAAACTACTAGAAGATCGCTTAATTAATCAATTTCATCATTGGCAAAAAAGCCATCAACTAAAAGCTGTCCCAGCTTTATCATTGGTGTCTTCCCATCCTGATGTTTTTTGGACTTTTACTCCTAGTTATGGAGCTACATTTTATATTGATCTGATTAAAAACAACCAACTTCAACCAGACCAAAAACATATCTCGGCGGCAACTGTCCAACCTTGTCTAAGATTATTAGACTCTCCTAACAAATTAAGAAAAAACTGTAGTCATTTATCTTTGTTTCAAATGGCCTCATATGATGAAGTTTTCCCAAACAATATTGATCACACTCAGGCAAAAATGCAAGCTTTAAAAAAATGGTGGCAATATGTAAAAAACCTTGAAATAGAGCAGTTTCTTAAAAAACTGCATGTGATTATTTGTGAGGCTGGACCATATCATGGACTCACTCTTTCAAGAGATCAAGTTAGTTTAAATTTTTGGCAACAGATTGGCATTCCCAAAAAAAATATTCATCTTAAGCCACCAACTAGACTAGAAACAGTTTTCTTTTCTCGAGCAGAACCTTTGGGTGGTCAAATGACAGAAATTTTTTTTCAGATTGAGGGGAAGTTAGTTGAAATTGGCATGTTTGCTGATTTTGCTTATGATCGACGTTTTAAAAAATCTGGCAAGTTTGCAATTGCTGATACTAAAAAACAGTTAAGTCATCCTGGATTTTGTAATCAGATTGAACTATTACCTAACAAACGCAACATTTTTTCTGCTGCTTTTGGTGTAGAAAGATTGGCCTTATTATTAGACCAACACCAGCAAGTTTATGACTTACCATCTATGAAACCATTAGCAAAAATACTCAGAGCAGCTTTAGATAATAAAAACTTAAATCAACAACAGCAATTGCTATTTTATCAAGTCGTAGATTTAATTAGACCAGCAGTATTTATTGCTGCTGAAGGCTTATCTCCTACTGGCAGCAACAATCATGGTCGATCGCAGATTTTTAGAAGAAAAATTCTCACAAAAATCGCTCAAAATCTGGTTTGTTTAGATTTATTCGAGCAGGAATTGCTTACAAAACTAATTCAGCAAGTTATTGAGATTCATAGCCAAAACTATCCTGACTTGCTTGAAGATCAAGCTCAAACTCATAAAATTATCCTTGATAAATTAACTGAGCTTCATCACAAATTCACTACATGTTCATAATAAACACCATTAACTATTTTATTTCGCCATGTTAAAAACCGAAATACAGCCTTACTGTGCAACACTACACAGAAGCCCTGATAAAGGAACTCGCGCCGAGATCTGTCGATTAGTTAAATTGCTGCAAGAGGAATTTGGCCCAGGCCTTGTAACCCCTCTTGCAGCGGAGCTGGATCCATCTCTTTATCTCTCAGCACTAAAACTACTTTTGGCAGACTTACACCCTGAATTGCGATTAAAAAACAGTCCAGTATTAGCAGCAGCTAGATTAATTAAAAACAAACAACAACAACCTCCACCAGTAGATGCTCCCATACAAGCTTTATTTGATCAAGTAAGAAAACTAGTAACTGCAGCCGGAAAAACAATGCCCAACCTTACAGAAAATTTTGATCCTGAACTAGTGGTGCTAGCTTTAGAAGCTATCCTGGATAATCCACCATATTTTTTAGGCACAAGGCAACCGTTTTTTACAGCTTATAGCACAGTAGCAGTAAAAAAGCGCCGTGCCAAAGAAAGTTGGAAAAAACAAGTCAAAAAAGGGGTTGAGAAGTTACCGACAACAACAACAGAGCTACCAGCAGGAACTACTAGTCTTGGTCATCAAGCCCCTGATTCTTCCCCACCAACTAAAAATGCTCCGCCACCACCTTTAGTCTCTCTCCGTACTACCCCAAGGCAAACTTCTGAAACGATTTGTCAATTACGAGAAGCAGCTGTTAGAAAACTGGAGCTCCAGGAGGAACATCGCAAAACTCGCGCCCAAATCGCAAACGACTTGGCTTTCCCAAATTTAGCAGGAACTGTGGCATTAAAACACAAAGATGTCCGTAGGCTAACTATTGATGTAGGACCAACAAGATTGCAGATTGAATTTAATGAACAAGATCTAAGCCCATGGGTTTTTGTGAGAGGAGTGGCTTATGAGGATTTGCCTCTTTCTCTAGATCCAAAAGGTGTAGCTAGAGAATCAGATCCATGTTTAGTTTTGACTGTTCTTGATGCCTTTATTAGAGGTCGTCATCGCCTTCAAGCTACCAGAGTTGAATCCTGGATTCCTGCTCCATATTTTTTAGATTTTGGCATAGTTCGACAAGCTTTAGCAGCTATTTTAGGACCAATTAATGCAACAGCGCTATTCATAGACAGGTCGCCTCAGGAGGAAATAGAACGCACAATTTTAGGTGGACCAAAATCCATGCCATTTTTGCATAGCTTCTTAAGATTAACTACAGTTCCATCAGAACTAGTTGAGCTCATTGTTTCATATACTAAATTTGCACAAATCTTTCATCGCGCAACAACATTAAGACAACCACCTTCATATCCTCAATCAGATCCTTTAGCATTTTTGCAACCCTTAGTACAGCAAATCGTTACCACAGACAGCACAATCTTAAAAGAGATGTTGCCACTAGCTGAAAAATTAACACACCTGCCCGTCAGCAACTGGAGAGAAGATGGCCAATTTCAATCACTGTGGTTAGCACACCAGCAAGAAATGAAACGATTAGTCAGTTTATTTACCCTCCAATTAGCAGATTACTTCGACCAACAACTATCTGAATTAAGACAGGCTTGGCTGGTGCTACCGCCAGAAGACCCAAAGCTTAAAGGCGATGATGACCAGCAGACATGGGAAAGAGTACATGATGGTCAAAGACTCGATGGTCAAAGACTCGATGGTCAAATACTCGGCAGAATTGGCTTGGCTCCTCCACAAAGAAAAACCCACCCTGATGCTGCTTGTAACCTCAGCTGTCCTTGGTGTAGCCCTGAACACTTAAATCTTGAAGACTCAAATGAACAAAAAGCACACCCTATTGTCATAGAGGATCAAGATGGAGTTTGGACAACAACTGGGATGAGTTTAGCTGCTCTTTTAGAATCTTTAAAAACTCAACAACAATGTACCATAATAGAAATCGTTGTTACTGGCGGAAGCAGAAAATTTCAAATTGAACAACTAGAGCCGCTGCAAGATTCAAAACAGAGGAGCGAAATTCTATTTCCTCAAATTCAAGCAGCTAAAGCTCCAGTTATTGGCGAACCATTAAGACATTTAACTGAAACCTTAACAGATCTACAAGCCGTTGGTGAAGTAGTTGCTAGGTTTTTAGAACTTTGTGCTAATGATCCCCAACCACCCACAATAAAAACCCGTCTTAATACTTCAGCCGTACCTAATCCTAGTGAAAATTTACAAAAATTAGCACAAGAATTAACAAAATTCTGGCAAGCAGCAACTAAATATCTAAGCACTGTAGCTATCAGTATTAACTATGTTGATCAGGATCGTTTTACTAAAAAATTAAAACCTAGAGAAAATGAGTCAGGTAAAGGACCTCAAGCTTTTGCACGCCGTGAGGCTTGTATTGATAGTTTGTTAGCAGTCTTAATTGATCACTATCAAAAAACTCAAACAATACCAACCTGTTTAGTGTTCACCAGACTAGAAAGGGTTAGTTCAAGCCGGCAAGAAATTATGGATTATCTGCTAAAAAAGTTGAGACAATCTTTCTCAGATGACCAAGAATTACTAAATTTTCTATCTACTATGTTTGAACTAGAAGCTAGTCAAGAACAGTCAAAACCTGGAAACATTGATCAACAGATTCGAGATATTATTTCTCAGCACATGATTATTGATCGTCAGCTGGTTCTTCCTGATAAAGACACGGCGAAATAACGTTCCTGCAAAGACCTTATGGACAAGGGCTTTGTCCTATATTGTCGGGGATGTCGGACTTCCCGGTGTCGCTAACGCTCACCGGGAATAAACTTCTCGTCCGCCCCATCCCATCTGTCGGGGATGTCGGACTTGAACCGACGACCTCACGCACCCCATGCGTACGCGCTAGCCATCTGCGCCAATCCCCGTTTTTACCTGAGTAGGCTGATTTTAAACCTCACTAAACTAATCGTAAACCACCACTTAACAACATTGTAAACCTATCATTGCCATTAGACCTAGTTTTTTAACACAACTGTTTTTAATTTGAGCAAATTAAGCCATCAAGCCAGATCATAAACCAGCAGTTTTGCACTTGTTACAGTTAATGTCAGCACCTATTAGTATAATCAACCATAAAACTCCAACTTAACTAAAGTTAGATTGTACAGTATATTATAAAATAAAACCCAAACAGAAAGGATCTCGTGAGTAAGAAGAAAACTACCAAGACCAAAGCCCAGTCCAACAAAAAAACTAAAAACCCACGCCTAAAAGCAGTAGATATTGCCATGCAGCAAATTGAAAAACAGTTTGGCAAAGGTGCAATCATGAAAATGGGTGAATCATTAAAAAACCGACCCAAGGTTCCCTCTGTGTCTAGTGGCTCTTTGTCTTTAAATCTGGCTCTAGGGGTAGGGGGGTACCCCAAAGGCAGAATCGTGGAGATCTATGGACCAGAAGCTTCTGGTAAAACCACTTTATGTTTGCACGCTATTGCCGAGGTTCAGAAAAAAAATGGAGTGGCGGCTTTTGTTGATGTTGAACATGCTCTAGATCCAATTCGGGCAGAAAAAATCGGAGTTAATCTTGATGACTTAGTGATCTCACAACCAGACTATGGTGAACAAGCTTTAGAAATCTGCGAAACCCTAATTCGCTCTGGTGGAGTAGATATCTTAGTTGTAGACTCAGTAGCTGCTTTAGTACCGAAATCAGAGATCGAGGGCGAGATGGGTGATGCTCAAGTAGGCACTCAAGCTCGATTAATGTCTCAAGCTATGCGCAAACTCACTGCTGCTATTAACAAAACTAATACTCTAGTAATCTTCACCAATCAAATCAGAATGAAAATCGGAGTAATGTTTGGCAGTCCAGAAACTACCAGTGGCGGTCGAGCCTTAAAGTTTTATGCTTCCCAGCGCCTAGACATTCGTAAGATCGGCAATATTCAAGAAGGCGATGAGGTGGTTGGTAGTCGCCACCGAGTTAAAGTTAAGAAAAACAAGGTAGCTCCACCGTTCCGCCAAGCAGAATTTGACATGGACGAAAATGGCATTTCTTGGACAGGTGATGTTATTGATGTTGGGGTAGATAAAAAAGTGATTGAACGAGCTGGTAGCTTTTATAAATACCAAGGAGAAGTTATTGCTCAAGGACGTGAAGCCAGTAAAATTAAATTGCAGGAAAATGATAAACTCTTAAAAGAGATTGAAAAAGCAATTATAGAAAAAATAACTTGATTGATCAATCCTTTTTTTTAAAACCTGATTCAATTTTTCCATTGACTTCTCTGCTTAGCCAGCATATAATAACGGTCACGTGCAATTATTTGCGTCGGGAGTTAGTCAGTATTATTAATAATAGTTATCAGTTTTCAGTTAAAAATTTCACTAACTAAACCAAATAAGCATATGAAGCTACTAATAAGATTATTTTTACCCCACCTAAAAACCAGCGCGGTTGATTAAGATTATTAGTCTAGCCTCAATTGCTACTACTTTCCCCTGACAATATTAATTGCCTTAAATCAAGATGATTTTTAGGAGGTTAAGATGTCATTTTTTAATAATTTATCAACTTTATTTACTGCTTCGCAGCAAGCTAAAAAGAGTAAAAAAAGTAAAAAAAGCCCTGATCGTTCTCATAAGCCTAAAGGCAAAAGAAAAAACAGAAGAAAAAAAAGTCAAGCTCAGGCAAAAACTAAAGCTAAAAAAACTACTCAAGCTAGTCGTCAAGCTCAAACTCAAGTCAAGCGAGCTGCCCAAGCTAAAGCTAAAGAAATCATTGTTGAAGCTAAAGACGAAGCTTTAGCTATTCGCTCTCAAGCAGAAAAAAAAGCTCGCAATATTGAAAAACAGCTTCAAGATCAACAACGTTTTTTAGAACGAAAGCTAGATAAACTTGATCAACGACTTAGTCAGATGGATCGCAAAGAAGAGCATGTTAACAAAGAAAAGCAGCAAGCTGAAAAACTCCGCCAAAACTTAAATAAAACTAAAAAACAACTCTTAGAAAAACTCCAAGAGATCTCGGGCATGACTAAAAACGAAGCTCGAGAAACCTTGTTAGAACAATTAGAACGCAAGCTTACCAAGGAAATGGCTCAGTTAATTCGTCAAAAGCAAGAAGAAGCTAAACAAGAGGCAGATGACAAGGCCCGCGAAATCTTGATTGACAGCATGCGTCATGGTGCTACTGATTATGTAGCAGAATACACTGTTTCGGTAGTAGATATCCCTACTGAAGATGTTAAAGGTAAGATCATTGGTAAATCAGGCCGAAACATCCATGCCTTTGAACGCTATACTGGCGTAGATGTTGATCTTGATTCTTCTACTACTGAAGTGAAACTATCTTGTTTTGACCCCGTCAGAAGAGAGATTGCTCGAATTGCTTTAGAAAGATTAATTAAAGATGGCCGAATTCAACCAGCTCGTATTGAAGAAGTAGTAGATAAAGTACGTAAGGAAATCGATAAAATCGTTTTTGAAGCTGGTAAAAACCTCTGCCATAGTGTGGCTGTGTATAATCTGCCCAATGGTTTAGTCAAGTTATTAGGTAGATTCAAATACCGTTTCTCTTATGGTCAAAACATGATTACCCACACCTTAGAAGAAACCAAGATCGGCATTAAATTAGCTCATGAGCTCAAACTTAACGTAAACACTGTAAAACTAGGCTGCTTATTACATGATGTAGGCAAGGTTGCTGATGATCCAGATGGCAGTCACGTTGAATTGGGAGTAAAGATTGCTAAAAAGTTTAAACTACCCCAACCAGTGGTTGATTGTATTGCTCAACATCATGAAGACAAACCTTTTACTAGCCCAGAAGCCATGGCAGTTTATATTGCTGATGCTATTTCTGGAGCTCGACCTGGAGCACGCTATGAAAACTTTGAAGAATATACTAAGCGCTTAGAACAACTTGAAGAGATTGCTACAGCCCACAAACAAGTTAAAAATGCTTATGCTATTCAAGCTGGTCGAGAACTACGAGTGTTGCTGGACCCACAAAAATCTCAAGATCAGGAAGTAACAGTACTGGCCACCAAGATTAAAGATCAAATCAAGGAAACCATGACTTATCCTGGCACAGTAACAGTTACTGTAATTAGAGAAAACCGCACTCAACAAGTAGCTAAATAACCAGTAGTAAGAATGAAACAAGGGGTAACAATTCAGTTGTTTTAACATCAAGATTAACTAACTGCTATGATTAATCTGTTACAATAGAAAACACATATGCAACAAACCTTATTGGTCCTGCAAATTATCTTAGCCATCATGATCAGCGCTATGGTTTTACTACAAGCTCAAGGTTCTGGCTTAGGTAGCACCTGGGGTGGTGGTGGCGAAACTTATTACACCAGGCGCGGAGTAGAAAAAATGATCTTTTATAGTACCATTATTGCGATCGGAGTTTTTATTATTGTGTCAGTTTTATCACTGAGATATTAGTCACAAGTTTAAAAATCAATCACAGGCATGCGTAAACTTTATTGGTACTTAACTGCCTATTTTAAAAAACACGGCTGGGTAGTGGCTGCTACTCTAGTTTTGGCGATTATTATCTTTTCTTTATCTTTGCCTATAGTTTTTAAAAAAATCGAGCCTAAACCACATCATTATGTGGGTTTGGTAGGTGAGTACACCTTGTTTGACCTCCCCTCAGAAATCAAAAACAAGCTCAGTGTAGGCTTAACTACTATTAATCCAGAAGATAAAAGCGTCACTCCCTTACTGGCAGAACGGTGGATTGCAGAAGATGAAGGTAAAACTTATCGCTTCATTCTTAAGGAAGACTTAAAATGGCAAGACGGCACTCCACTAACTCCAGCTGACATCCACTATAACTTTAAAGATGTAGAAATCATTCATAATCCTAATGATGTTATTTTTAAACTACCTGATGTCTTTGCTCCCTTTCCCAGTGTGGTAAGTGAGCCTTTGTTTAAAACTGTTCAAGAAAGATATTTTTTTATTCGCACCCGGCCTACTTTAATTGGCTTGGGGGAGTACCAAGTTCTCAATTATCATAAAACTGGCAACTATTTAAAACAAATCACTATTGATAGCCCTGCAGAACGAATTACCTATCGTTTTTATTTAACAGAAAAAGATGCTGTGTTAGGTTTTAAAAAAGGAGAAGTAGATGAGCTTCCAGACCTATCTCAACTTTATGACTTTGCTGATTGGAATCACATTGATGTAAAAAAACACTTGCATACTGATCGTTATCTAGCAATATTTTTTAACAATGCTGATCCCTTGCTTAACAAAAGTATTCGCCAAGCTTTGTCATATGGCCTGAGCAAGCCTGACGACGAAACTAGAGTCACTAGCCCGATTGATAAAAAATCCTGGGCTTATTTAGAAGCTACCAAAGGCTATGAACATGATTTGAGTCGAGCCATAGAACGCTTGTTAGATGCCTTGCCGCCTACTCCTTTAGAGTTTACCTTAACTACCACTGCTACTTTCCAACCCGAAGCTGAGCAGATTAAAACTGAATGGGAGCAACTTGGAGAAAAGGCTACTATTGCCTGTGAACGCAGTGATGAGGTAGAAAACAAACAACTGTGTGAAAACTTAAAAATTCAAGTTAATATTAGGGTACAAAACTTTCCCGACACCAATGATTTTCAATTACTGCTAATGGCTCAAGAAATTCCTCCTGACCCTGATCAATATTTTTTATGGCATTCAGATCAAAGTACTAACTTCACCCACTATAAAAACACTCGTATTGATAGCTTGCTAGAAAAAGGTAGGCAAGTGACTTCACAGGCAGAGCGCAAGGTAATTTATCAGGAATTTCAACAATTTTTACTAGAAGATCCGCCAGCAATCTTTTTAAAATATTTAATCAGTTATGAGATCAAGCGGTAAAAACAACTAACAGCTTGATCCTAGCTGCTTAAATCTCATTCAAACCATGATTGAAAATTATCAGTAAAAGACGTTAAAACAAATACTACAAATGCCTAAGCTTACTTCGCACTAACTCAAAAACTTTTGTTGCTTGATATAGTCCAGAAACTGCCAAATCGTGAGCAGGTAAATAATGAACTTCCTGCCCGCCAAAGCCACGCTTGAACAAAGACACTCCAGCAAAACGATGCTCTTGATCATCTTTAGGAGCAATGCCCCAAAGATTGTAATGATGGCAACCTCGCTGTTGAGCAGCCTGAATCACTGCCCATTGACAAGCATATGAGCCAGGCAGTTTTTGATTAGCTGGAGTAGAGATTCCATAATGGTAAACAGCCTCGCCATTGTAAAAAATAATAAAAGCAGATGCTAATAACTGTTCACCTTGATAACTATGGAACAAAGTTGCCTGATTATCAGCAGCAAAAACCTTAAATTGTTCATGCAAAAAATCATAGCTAAATGGTACAAAATTATGTTTAGCTGCCAACTTTAGCTGATGTTCATAAAACTCTTTAATCTCAGTTGGATCTTGAGATTGACGGACTTGAATATTTTTTTTTGAGGCTTTACGAATCTCATAACGCGTGTTTTTGCGCATCTGACTCAAAAGCTCTTGTTCGCTCTGGTTCAAATCAAGTTGTAAAGTTAAATCAGCTGTGAGGTGCATTGGTGCCTCTTGTAAATCTAACTGCGCCACCAACTTTCTGACCTCAGCGCTATCAACCACTTGGGGCCGAAAGCGCACAAAACTACAGTCTTCTGCCTGAGCCAGCTCTTGTAAATAAGCAAAAACAGTTTGTAACTGAGTTAGAGCATTGTTAGCTGACCAATCCAGCAAGGGTCCACCAGCCACTGTTAAATAATTACCTCGTTTAGCTTCTTCTTTAACAGTTAAAGCTGCTCCTAATTGCTGATCTCCTGCAAACAAGCCCAAGGGCCAAACTTCTTTACCCAATTGACGATGAAACTCACCCCAATTCCAAGACTGTAAAAAATTGGCTTCTGGTCTAGCAAGTACATAACTTTCCCAGTCGGCCTTGGTGTTAACAAGATTAATTTCCATAACTCTTAAGCAGCTGAACAATTTGAGCTGCTGTGTTCATCTTAACATATTGATGTGTTGGTAAATTAATAATCTGTTGAGCCAACTGTTCGGCTTGAGGACAACTACCAGGCTTATAAACCGTTTGACATTGTTCTTGGCCGCAATCAACTGCAGAGCGATACCAGCGATCAGCTACATAAAGTTTATGATTGGCCAAATAAGCTAGTAGTTTTTGAGGCGCTGCTACTGCTATAGCAAATCTTAAATTAGCTCCATATTGGAGATCTTGCTGAGTAGTGATCAGTTGTAAGTGTTTTAATGAGCTTAGGTGGTGATAATAATATTGAGCGATCTTCTGCCGATGTTCCAACTGAGTGCTTAACCGAGCCAGCTGTTTTAAAGCCAACTGGGCAAATGCTTGTGGTAGAGTAGCAGCTTGTTGAGTTTGACAAACTAAAGGCGAATCTATTAAGTGAAACTTTTTAGCTAACCAATGCAACAACTTACCAACTTGCCAATCATAACTAAACCGAATAAGATAAGTTAACAGGGGATAGAGTAATTTTTTTACTCTAGTCCCCTCCCCTACCAGATAGGGGACCGAAGCTTTCCCAAAACGAGTCTGCCACTGTTTTTGAAGTTTTTTAGCTTTTACAATCACTGCTCCACCAGTTACTGCATCAATGATTTTATCTCTACCAAATGATAAAACAATCAAATCAGCTGATAAACCTAAAGTTTCGGGTTTTGGGTGTTGTTGATCAGCTTGACTGCAGCCACCCATTGCCTGAGCTAGATCTTCAATTAAAATTAAATTATGCTTGGTGCACCAAGCTTTAATCTTTTTAATCTCTGCCACACTTCCTAAAGTATGCTGAATAATTACTGCTTTGGCAGCTGGTGCTCTTTTTAAAGCTTGATTAAGGGTTTTAATACTAGGATTTAAGCTCTGAGTTGCCAAATCTACATAAACTGGTTGAGCCTGAGTCCTTTTAATACCCTCCTCTACTGCATAGCAGGCAAAAGCTTGAGTTAACACCTGATCTCCCTGCCCAATGCCAGCTATTTTTAGAGCTAGTTCAATAGCATCTCGACCTTTATAAACCAACTGCACTGTTGAAGCAGGGGTTTGAAAAAACTTAGCTAAACGAACACATAGTTGTTGACGGGCTTTTTTAGCAGGCCAAAACAGTTGTTTTAGCGCTAATAAAACAAACTCAGAATCATAATTGGAGCCTAAACTATTAAAAGTCGCTGTCATTAACAGAAATTATAACGCAATAAGGCAATGCTTTAAATGTTATAAATCTTTTCTTGAATTCTTTGTTTACAACATTGATTCCACATCTCAGCATTCATAATGCAAAAATGCTCTTTAAATTACTGCTAGCAAGTCAGCAGTAATTTTACCTTCAATCAATAACACTGTATGTTGATCAAGCTGAGTTAACTGAGCTTTGATTTTAGCTTGATTGCTGATAAGTTTTTGACCAAAAACAGCTGCAAATTCTGGCCTACCGGCACTGCCAGCATAAAGCACCAGATCAACAATGGTTTTGGCTTGTTTAGCCAACTGATGATGAATTGAGTTTGATTGTTCGCCAAGATCTACAATGCCGCTAGTTAACAGCACCACTTTTTTATTATTAGTTTTAAAGTGTTGAGCTAGTTCTAGAGCAGCCAGAAATCCTTGAGGATTACTGGTTTGACCATCATCAATGACCATGACCTGGTTTTGACTCTGACGTATTTGAATAAAACAACTATCGGGTTTAAACTCAATCAAGCCTTGACTAATTTGTTGAAAACTAAGTTTTAAATACTGAGCCACTATAATGGCCGCCTGCACTGAAGCTAAATAATGCTTGCCTACTAACTGAGTTTGGATTTTTCTACCTTGCCAACTAAAATAAAGCTTACCTTGATCATTTAGGCCCACTTGAGTTAATTTTAGTTTAGCTGCCTTACCAGTATAAGCAATATAAGACTGCGCTTTACTCTTACCCTTACTTTTAACTTGACTTCGGGCTTGGCCAGCTTGACAAATCTCCACTGCTCCTGGATCTGCTGCCTGACAAAAAACTTGATCCTGAATAGCGCTCACCAGCTCTGCCTTAGCTTGGATTAGTTGCTGAATACTACCAAATAGGCCTAAATGTTGAGCAGTTAAACCAGTAATAACAGCTAATTGAGGAGGAAAATACTTAGCTAATAATCTAATCTCTCCTGGCGTATATGCAGCATACTCCAAAATAGCGATTTCTTGATCTTGAAAATCTTGATTAATACTTTGAGCAATACTAAGTTTGGTGTTGTGTGATTTGGGAGTCACAAAAACTGAATATTTTTGTGCTAACACTGCTGCCAATAACAACTTGGTGCTAGTTTTACCATAGCTGCCAGTTAAACCAATGATTTGAGGTTGGGCTTGGGTGATTTTGCGAGCTGCTTTTTTTAAAGCCCAAAAAGTAAACAGCCAAGCCAAAACTGTAGTGGGTAAAGTTGCCAGCCAAATCCACAATGGTATTAAATGATAAATGATCAATAACAAAATTAAAGTCTCTACAACTGTAACAGCAGTAGTAATTACATAAGCCCAGCCAGCCAATAAACCCAAACTTAGCAAAGCAATCAGTAAAACTCGTTTAGTGCGTACTGGCCGTTTTAAACCAGTGCGACTAAAATCGCTTAATCGAGGCAATAATCGCCAGAAGTCTTGTTGACCTTGATGGGTATAAAAAAACAACTTTAATCTATCCCAACGATATTCTTTTTGCTGCACAATTGCTAACCAACGCAACCAGCGAATAAAAATCAAAGGCAAAAACAGCAAAAATAAGCTTATTTTTATCATTTATACAAACTCCTTTATTAATTTTGCCACGGCATTAGCATCAGTAAACTGGGGAGAATGACGAGCCTCAGAGATAACCTTTAATTGACTATTATTAATTTGTTTTTTAACTAGCTGAGCATTCTTCAGTGGTGTAGTTTGATCATTTTGACCCCAAATAATCAGGGTTGGACAACTAACCTTACTTAAATCAGCCCTAATCTCATCCTCAAGAACATTGATCATGGTTTGACGTTGAACTGGATTGGCTTTTAAATAGTCGGTTTCGCGCGCTAGTTTGTAAATTAAGCGACGAAAAAACACTCCACCAACTAACAACTTTCCTAACTTAGCCAAAACATAAAACAAGCTTCGTTTAATTCTGGCTTTTACAGACCAATCTCGCAGGCCACTATTGGCAATCAAGATCAATTTTTTAACCTGTTGAGGATGAGTAGTAGCATAGCGAATAGCTAGTTGGCCGCCAAAAGAATGACCCAATAAAATCACCTCTTGTTGATCTTTTAACTGCTCAGCCAACCAATTAACATAATCTGTTAAAGTCCAAACTTGATCAAGAGGTTGTGATAAGCCAGGTAGAAATAAAAACTTAGTGAAGATGTTAAATTTAGCTAAAGCATCAAGTAGGGGCTGCCATTTGTCTTGGTTTTGAGGATCAATAGCCCAGCCGTGCAACACATAAACAGTTGGCTGATAACCTGATTTTTTAACCATATAACTCTATTGTAGCAGTAATTGGTGAAAAGCCTTGATCTTAAAATAGTTCTTGCAACATCAGTTAGTAGTTTTTAAAACGACTTATTTTTCAATAATTTCTACTTTTTCCACTATTACAGGCTTAACTGGCTGAGAAACTTCCCCAGTGGCATTGGCTTGTACTTCAGCAGCAGCAATTTGGTCTACTACCTCGATCCCTGCTGTAACCTGACCAAAAATCACATAGTTTTTAGGTAAGTTATAGTCCTGATGGAGGATAAAAAACTGACTACCATTAGTATCAGGCCCAGCATTGGCCATAGCTACAGTGCCACGAGTATATTCACCAGTAAAAGGCTCATCAGCAAAACGATAGCCTGGGCCACCTCTGCCAGTGCCTTCTGGATCACCGCCTTGAATCATAAAGCCCTTGATCACTCGGTGAAAAATGGTTTGGTCATAAAAATTATTTTTGGCTAAATAAACAAAATTATTAACTGTAATCGGAGTTTGCTTGGCCTGCAAACTAATAGTGATCTTACCAGCACTGGTGTGCAACACTGCAGTATAAGTTTTATTTTGGTCAATCATCATGGTTGGCTTGGCTAAAGTTTTACTGTTTGCAGTAGGACTAGGCATGGTTTCTTTCTGTTTAGTTGGTGATGAGATTTTTAGTTTTAAATCTTGATTGGTTAAAAAGGATTGAGATGGCTGGCTTTGCCAAATAATTAAAGCAAACAAGCCTAAAACTATCAGCACTAAAAAAATAAATAATTTAGATTGATTTTGGTCAGAAAACATTTTTAATAATATTGCTAGATTAAAATTTACTTAAATAACAAACATTCTTCATAATATAGTTTGTTAATCAGGATTGCAACGTGATGATGTTTTTTTTAAATACTTTTTGCCTTTTAGCTTCTCAGGCAACAAGCTTTCCTTTGAATCAGGATACATTTTATACCCCTTTCCATAGCCAAGCTTCTTCATTAGCTTAGTAGGAGCATTTCTCAGATGTAATGGTATTGGTAAATTGCCGTGTTTCTTTACATCATTCAGGGTAGCAAAGTAGGCATCGTGTGCAGAGCGATCCTTTTTTGCTTGTGCTAAATATGCTGTCCCATGAGCCAAATTAATTTGAGCCTCTGGATAGCCTATGTTTTGCACCGCATCAAAGACTGCATTTGCTACTACCAATGCAGTGGGTTGTGCCAAGCCAATATCTTCGCTAGCAAAGATAACCATTCTTCTGGCAATAAACTTGGGATCTTCTCCAGCTTCAACCATCCTAGCTAAGTAATATAAAGCTGCATCAACATTGCTAGCCCGCATGCTTTTAATAAAAGCACTAATAGTATTGTAATGCTCTTCTCCTTGCTTATCATAACGTAAGAACTTATTTTGCAGAGCTTCTTTTAAGGTTTTTAAAGTTACCTGACCATAAAGCTGCTGAGCAGCTTCAATCACATTAATAGCCTGTCGAGCATCACCACCAGCCATTTTTACTACCCAATCTTGAGCAGTATCAGCCAATTGAGGTTGAGCGCGTTTAATAATTTGCTTAATCTGTAACTCAGTCAAAGCCTCAAGTACAAACACTCGTAAACGTGATAACAGAGCAGAGATCACCTCAAAGCTAGGGTTTTCTGTAGTAGCACCAATTAAAGTCAACTGCCCGCTTTCTACAAAAGGAAGTAAGTAATCTTGTTGAGCTTTATTAAAACGATGGATTTCATCTAAAAACAACACTTTAGGAAACAGGCCTGGTTGTAGGTTGGGACCTACTTGCTTGTTCTCGGTAACAATTTGTCTAATATCTGCCTTGCCTGCAGAGACTGCAGATAGCTCATGATAGTCAGCTTCTAAAGCCTGAGCATAAATACGTGCTAAAGTAGTTTTACCAACTCCTGGTGGTCCCCATAATAAAAAAGAAAACAGGTGTTTTTGCTCAATAGCTTGACGCAGGGGCTTGCTCGCGCCAACCAAATGAGTTTGGCCTACAAATTCATCAAGATTGCTGGGTCTGATTTGATCTGCTAAAGGCTGCATCAACAGCAGTATACCGGATTATCGCTGATACTTAAATAAAGGCACTGAAGTAAACCATTTATCTTTCCAACCATAGTTCATCTCTAAAAAATCAATTTTGTTCATGCCCAAAGCTAAAGCGTCTTTGATTTCCAGTAAATTAACATAGTTGCCAATACCGGGAAAATTTTGTACATCATAAGCACATTTAAGCGGATAATAACATTGATTAAAAATAGCAATTAAATCTACTGCTGCTACTTGACCATTAATAATTACAGTAATCATTCTGAGTTGATAAGTTTGCCTTTGTTGCCCCAACTCAATTACTTAAGAAAAGGTCTTTACCCGCCTAGAGTCGTCCCAGTCTGTTGTTTCTCCTTTTTGGGCAAAACGCTGCTTGCTTAGTTTCACTAATAAAGGAAAATCTTCAAAACGATTAAAAAGAACCTGAGGCTGCTGGCCTTCAATCAAGCGTTGATCTCTTTTGAGGTTGTATCTTTTTTTCTTTTTTAAAGTAAGTAAAAAATCTTCAACCGATTGTAATCCAGTTAAATCTAAAATATATTTAGGATCATCTGCAGTAAAACTCATAGTTTGTTGCAGCCACCAAGGTAGCTCAATCATAGCATTTAACACTACAGGTTGAGGACAAACTGCTAATAATAAAGGAATCAACAGCTCATCTTTCACCAAAAAACGATTGTCTTCTTGCCACCAACTCCCAAACCAGAAATATTTCTTACGATCGGCTTCATACCATAATGGTAATAAGGCTAAAGGCTGATGCTTGGTTTTAAGTACTAAAAAGTAAGGTTGATGTTGGTATCCTTGCCAAAAAGCTAAACGAAACTCCCAAGTATCAAACAGGCTTTGTGCCTGATTAAACTCTTGCCAAAGTTGCTGGCAATGATCAAGCTCAGTAATGACTTGCAGACTCAAGGCGTAAACCAACTCAATTTGACCATGCTGATGATAATAATCTCGTTGAGTTTCGTTTAAAGTTTTTTGAAAATAACCAGGATAAACTAGTGTTGTTTTATTAACCAACTCAACAGGATCATCAGTTGATAGACTGTTTAGCCATAAGGGAGGTTGATCTGAAGTTAATAAAGAGTCTTGGGTAGCAGTGGTCTTTGTCGACATATAGTTGCCTGATTAACAGGCCCCTAGCTCTCAATGTTAAAATTAGTTATAAATAATCACTAATTTTAATTAGTTAACTATTATTAAGGAGTTTTTTAATTTGTCAATAATGAATTACCAGGCTAAAAATAAATCTAATCGTCCTGCTACCAACAAAAAATCTTGGTCTCGTTCAAGAATGATTGCGGTCTTGGGTTTTGCTCTACTATTGATGGTGTTTGTTTGGTTAATAAATGACTTAAGATTTATCTTGTATAGCAGTAAGCTTAGCTGGCATGGTTGGCAACTTAAGCAGTTAATACCCCAATATGGCCAACAACTATTAACGCCCACCGAGCAAACTCCCCAGGTTGTTGGTCAGTTACGCCAAAATCTGCAACAAGCCGATCAGCACAGCCAACAACTTGCTCAAATTTATCCTCAAACCAAGCTAGTTAAAAAATTCTGCAAAGCTGAACAATTCTATTTAATTACTGAGTTAATCAAAGACGCTAATCAGCTGGCTCAATACTTTTTAACTGGCCAGCACAGTTGGTTAGCCTTGCTACAAAATACTCATGAGCTTCGTGCTACTGGTGGGTTTATGGGTTCTTATGCTCGTCTTGAACTTGACAACGGCCAACTTACTAAACTAGAAATTCAAGATATTTATGAGCCTGATGGTCAGTTCACTGGTTATGTTGAAGCTCCTCCAGGAGTAAAGGAGTATCTTAGTAGTGGTCAAGGGCTACGCCTGCCTGATGCTAACTGGCAAGCAGATTTTCCTACTAGTGCTCAAACCATTTTAAGTTTTTTTGCCCATGGTAAAGAACAGCGGCTAGAAGGAGTAGTGGCAGTTAATCTTAGTTTGATGCAAAAACTACTACAGTTAACTGGCCCGGTTTATCTGGCTGATTATGACACTTGGGTTAATGCTGATAACTTAGCTCAAGTAGCCCGAGCTGACCGTCAAGAATTTTTTCCTGGCAGCAGAGCCAAGCGTAATTTTTTAACCAGCCTCACTACTCAGCTCAAAATCAACTTAACTCAATTAGAACTAAAAGACCAACAAAGCTTATTAGACTTACTAGCTAAAGCTTTAAAACAAAAAGAGTTGCAGTTTTATACCAATGTTCCAGAAATCGAAAAAGTCTTTCAGAAAAATCAAGTTGCTGGTGTTCTTGGACCAAAACAACCTAGTGACTTTTATCTTTACTTGCTTGAGTCAAATGTCGGTATTAATAAGGCTAACCAGGCTATTACACGCCAAGTTAAACTTAGGCGAGCTCAATCAACCATAACTATTGAAGTTAAGTTTAGTAATAACAACCAATCAGTAGTTACTACTAGCTCGCCAAGTTTGCCAATACCTACTCAAGCGCTTGCTCAGGCAGATCATTTGGGTTATGTAAACTACCAACGCCTGATTTTGCCCACCAATGCTGTGATTAACAGTATTAGCTATGATGCTGATATTCAGGATAATGTTAATCTGCAACTCATTAATAGTTGGGACGAAAAACTAATTACCAACTTTACTAACCAAGAATTTAAACAACTGGGCTTTTTAATCACCTTAGCTGCACAACACCAAGGCCTGTTAACCATAAAACTCAATCTCGACAAACCCTTACCTCAGCCAGCTCAAGTCTGGCTGCAAAAACAACCAGGTTTACCAGCAGTACAGTATCAACTAGAAAAAACTGGCCAAACTACTACAATCTTGCTAGATCAAGATCAATTGATAGAGTGGTAAGTAAAACCACTTTTTGCCTTTTCTAATTTTACCCCCCTCTGGCCTTAGAGCCTTGTTGGGCATCAGCTCCATGACGCACGTTTACACCACGTTCATGCAATATATTACGAATAGTTTCTGAACTTACTTTCAAACCACATGCTATCTGATACATAGATAAGCCTTCTAGATATAATGCTATTACCTTTTTGACCTGCTCTTCACTCAATGCAGGTGGCCGCCCCCTAGGCCCTGTTAAGTCAAGCGGTTTTAAAACATTATAAACAGTGTTAACATGTACTCCAAGTTCTGCAGCTATCTGTCTTGCCGTCATAGGGAGATTTGTCCTTGCTAGCTCAATAATTTTTGCTCTTTGTGCTTCGGTTAAAGGGCTGCCTCCCATGGCAACAACAGTGGCAGTCTCTGGATGTAGTAATTCTGTTGCCACTATGCTGGCGGCTGCTTTCAACAAGTCTGGAGGTAATGATTTACGAAGTGCTTGAGTATAAGTTTTCATAGCTGTTTGTTGATCAGGAGTGAAAATTCTTGATCCGGCTTCTGTTTTTGGCATATTATTCAGTTAAGTCTAGTAAGTAACATTTAAACTAACCCTGCTGGTGCATTAATGCTATAAGGTATAAAATA
>WJLO01000090.1 GCA_014728425.1 Minisyncoccota bacterium
AGCTAATGGTGTTCGTTGGTTAGTGAATACTAACTCTAGTTTTTACTTTTACTAGTTTTGCTAAAATAGCTTTATGGTTTTGTCAAATCACCCCACTATTTTAATTGATGCTTGTTGGTGGCTAGGCGGCAATCGTAAACGGGGGATTGGGCGGTATTTAAAGTATTATTTTCAAGTGGTTTTAAAAGTGCCTAGTAAGCAGCGAGTTTGGTGGTTTCCGCGTGCTTTA
Organism: Minisyncoccota bacterium; assembly: GCA_014728425.1. Lineage (GTDB taxonomy): Bacteria > Patescibacteriota > Microgenomatia > UBA1400 > PJMF01 > WJLO01. Next base: position 230 of record WJLO01000090.1, read on the forward strand.
ACTCAGGTAGAAAAACAGCAGTTTGTTGAAAACTTTGCTGGCCAGTTAGTTTGGCCAGGTCAGGTTAGGGCTGGACAAGAGAAAGTTTGTCAACAGTGTAAAAATTCTTGCATAATTCCAGTAAAATTACAGCAGGTCTTTTTTAGGGTTAAAAAGGCATTTTTGTTGCATTTTTCTTACCGATCACCAGCATTATTAGCAAAAGATGATCTTAAGATGATCTTAAAACAATTTAAAGTTAATCATGTTTTAATTGCTTCGCCTTTTGAACGACCTCAGTCTTTGTTAGATCAGTTTGCGGTTTTAGCAGCTTGGCAAAAACAAAAACGCCCTGGGCAGACCAGGCGAAAAATCTCAGCAATAGTTTTTGATTTGATTCCTTGGCAGTTTCCTCAGAAGATCCTGGCTCTTTGGCCAGAAGAAGAGCAACAGAACTATCATCAAAGGCTGGCTAATTTAAGGCAAATTGATCAAGTTTTGACGATCTCGCCAAGCACTACTCAAGTGGTAAAAAAAGCCTTAAAAATTCCGACTAAAAAGCTGAAAATGCTTAAGTTTGGTTTAAAAACTGCTTGGTTGGAGATTCCTCAAGAAGTGAAGCGATCTAGTCAAGAGAATAGCAGCAAAATTCAGCCTGGAGAAAAATCATTGGCAACCACGATTGCTGGTGGAGAGTGGCGTAAGAATTTAGAGGGTACTCTGAAGTATTTTGCCCGAAATTTAGCCAAGACTCACCGCCTGGTGGTAATTTGTCAGCTTAGTTGGTGGGAGCGTTTAAGATCTACTTGGTTAGCTTGGAGGCTAGGTGTTCTAACACAAGTTAAGTTTGCTGGCCAGGTCAGTGAAGTAGAGAAGTGGCAGTATTTATTACGAACTAAAGTGTTTTTGTTTTTATCTCGAGCAGAAGGTCTGGGTATTCCTTTACTAGAGGCAAAAAAAGCTGGAGTGAAGCAGTTTGTTTTGAGTGAGGCCTTAGTAAAAGCTGGGTTGGATGAACTAGTGCGAGGTAGGGGAGTTGAGGTGGTGGTGAGTGAAGTGTGGATTTAGTCTGGTAAATTGATAGAATTTTTTATCCCATAATATTGACAAAAGTGATGCTCTGTGCCATAATTTGACATGGTTTGAAGGGTATTTGCTATTAATTCATTTTCGAGTTAATTAGCGAATAACTTCTGATAACCACTTGGTTTCTTTAGCTCGGTGTAATCCGAGTGAGTCTGCCCTTAACTTTTGTTAAAGGGCGGAGAAGAAGCTCTTTAACAGGCATACAGGTAATTTTGCTAACGGCAAAATAATCCTGAACAGGCTAAATTTGGGAAAAATTTTTATTAATCCTACAAAATTATTCAGCAACCGTCAGTTTGTTTAATGTCATTTGTTCGTCAGGATGTTGTGACAAAGTGATGAGGCTGGTTCGCATTAATTCACTTATTGTTGTCATGCTTTATGAAACTCGAAATTGATCAGTCTGGCAAAGTTGAATATACCAGTCATGATACAGTTTTGGCCTTTAGTAATGGGAAACAAGGCAGCATCTTTTTACCAGCAAAAGACAAAAAGATTTTGTTAAACGATATTTGCAACTACTTGCAGACAAGCAGGGTAAAAATCAAAGATTAGAAACAAGATTTGCTTTAGTTGGCAAAAGTAGTAACGCTCATAAACTAGCGCATAAAACTTTTAAAAGCAAAGGCGAAAGGCTTAATAAAGTGCAAGCGGAAGATGTTTTAGCTTTAGTTTTGCAATAAAGAAATCGGGGAATACTTAAGACTGGGTTTTCACCAGTGTTCGGTATCCTACCCGATTGATTTATATTCAATTTATATCAAGAATGGTTGTTTTTGTCAATTTTTACTAAATTTAGCCTGTTCAGAGTTTTTTCCTAAATTTACTCCCTCAAGCTGGAGTGGCCTGATTTGAGTCAAAGTTTTTCGTTATTTCTGGCGATTTTTTGACTTAAGTTTGGTCGCTCTCAGTTTGATTCTCCCGGTTCACACCGGGGGAGACTGGGAGCGAATTTTTAAACCCTGGCGCGCGGCCAGGGTATATGATTCGCCAAAGGGCGGCCCTGCGTAGGGGCTGCCTGGAGGCAAGGAGGAAAAAATGGATACTACGCGAAGTTCAGGTTTAATTATTGTGGGGTTAGTGGTACTGGTACTGGCACTGGTACTGGCACTGGGGTTTGTCTCGGGGGCTTTGCCCCCGACCAGGAGTAAGTCAGGCGGGCTGCCCCCGGCGGACCGCCCTGCGGTGACAGCAACCCCGACAACGATGGCGACGGCAACCTCAACCCTGGCATCATGCCAAGCACTCAAGGACTACCAGCTCCGTGATCTCACGGAGATAAGTTCCCCTTCAGGGTGGCTGCATGTTGAGTGGCACACCGCCTTGAGTGCCGAGTACGAAACCATTTTGACTGGTGGGCGGTACCTCCTGAAGACCCCATTAAGGGGTCACGTCTGGGAGTACCCGGGGGGATGCTCGCGAGAAGAGGTCCTGGCGGCGGTGGAGGCTCACCGCCGCCGCCGCCTAGATCAGGCCGCCAACAACGGCGGCCTGATCGGAGAAAGGGAATTTATTGCGGCCCATGTGGCCGCAATCTGTTCGGCGAGGAGGTGTGCCCCCGTCGAATAGGAACAAGAGTCGGGGGTCGTTAGGCCCCAAGCAAACGCCGTGCAACCCCGACCAAGAGCGGGCTCTGACGGCAAAAAAACTGCTGGGATACCAGCGACCCCTGACTTGGACACATAGCTTACACCTGTATGCCTGTGTTGTCTTAAGTATATGACCAGATCATATCTTTAAGACAGCTAATTAAAATGTGCTTGAACACTAAAATGAATCAAAAAAATAATAAACCACTAGTATCAGTGATTTTACCTGTGTATAACGCTCAGGATTATGTTGCTGAAGCAATTGAAAGCATCCTGGGCCAAACATATCAGAATTTTGAATTAATTATTGTAGATGATGCCTCCCAAGATAATTCTTGGAAGATCATTGCTGATCTGAGAAATAAACATCCACAGAAAATCACTGCTATTAGATTGAGGGAAAATCGAAACAAAGGGGGTGATGAAGCTGGTAATGTTGCCTTTCGACACGCTAAAGGAGAATTCATTGCTAGGATGGATGCTGATGATATTGCTGAATCTAATCGCTTAGCCAAGCAAGTTGAGTTTTTACTAAAGAATCCTCAAATCGCTATTGTAGGTAGTAGCGCTAAAGTAATCAATGTTAATGGTGATGAAGTTGGCAGCAAACTTGCTTTACAAAAGCACCAAGAGATTTACCAGCAGTATTTTAGTTTTCATCCGATGATTCATCCCACCTTAGTGATCCGAAGAAGCATGTTACTTGATGCTAAGAATTTGTATTTAATTAAGTTTAACTCTAATAATGATTATCTGACTTTTTTCACCATGATTAGTAGTGGTTTAAAATTTGCTAATTTGCCGGACCAACTTTTAAAATATCGTATTCATGGTCAAAATGACTCTTTAAGCCAGGTCAAACGTACTTTTGCCAATACTTTAAAAATTAGGCTCAAGATGCTCAAAGAGCAGGGTTATAGACCCACTCTAGCCGCTTGGATAAAATGTCTGGCTCAAATGATTTTGGTTTACTTGATGCCAGAACTACTGATTTTTAATCTTTATTTATTGGTCAGAGGTATTTACACGCCCACGCAGGTGTTTCAAAAACTCATAGTTGAGATTATCAAAGGTCTTAATGTGACTAATAAGAAGCAATTACTTGTTAGAAATTATTAGAAAAAAATTAATTTTGTCAAGTGAAGAAAGGAGAATCATGCTAAAAAAATTAAATTTTTCAATTGTCTTAATGGCTGTAGCAGTATTCATTAGTGCTTTAATGATAGTGGCGACAGTTGTTTTTCAATTTGATAACTTCTTTGCTCTAGAAGAGCAGAAAACAAGAAATACAGCTGTGGATAGTTGTTTAAAAGCAGCTACAATAGAAACTTTTCACCACAGTGATGATCGTGAAGCTAAAACCACTGAACCGATCAAAAGTGTATATAATTATTGTTTACAAGACAAAGGTATTGAGATCAAATAAGCATTTTTTAAAATGAGTTAAAAAGGGAGTTCATATCTCCCTTTTTTTCTGGCTAAAAGTTGAGGTATGATTAATTTATGGCAATTATGACAAAGAAAAATATCATTAATACCTGGTATCTATTTCTTGCGATTGTGTTTTGTACTTTGTTCGTACTTTTTTTTACTTGGCCAGGAGTGATCAAGTTAAAAAAAGGACTAATTGGTGCTGGAGGCGACACTTATCAATATATGGGCTTTCAGGGCTTGGTCACTCACCAGCTTCAGGAATTTAGATATCCGTTTCAACACATAGCTCTATGGCGTTATCCTGAAGGGTTTGATTTGAGTCGTGGTTATGATTCTTGGCTATCAAACATGTTTGGTGGTAGTTTGACTCTGTTTTTACATGATCGAGCATTAGCATATAACTTAACTATTTTAACCTCTTTTATTTTTAATGCTTTTTGTGGTTATTTGTGGGGATACCAACTTACTAAATCTAGGTTATTGGGATTATTAAGTTCTGTTGGATTGGGTTTTAGTTTTTATAATTTAGCCCGAGGTGCAGCTCATGCCAGCCTGTTACTAACAGGAGGCTTCTTTTTGGTTGGTTATGCCCTGTTAAAGCTAAAAGAGGATATAATCTGTTATTGGTCAGTCACTGCAGGTTCTTATCTTGTCTTTAAAAGCGATGTGTTTGCTAAAAATGGTTTTTTTACTATTACTTATGATTATCAGCCAAGTGCTGATATGCAACCTGCCAGGCTAATTTCTGTTGGTCTGGAGAAAATCTATGAGGATGATGACAAAGAAGCTTATTTGATTTTATGAAAAAGAGACTTTATACACACTGGCCGGTTTTGATTTTATTGTTAATCAGCGTTTTTCTATGGCTCACTAATTATAGTTTAGGCACAAGTTTAGTTGGTTGGGATAATACGGTACCAGAGTTAAATTTTTTCTTAAACTTAAAAAGAATTGCTTTTAGTGTTTGGCAAGAGTATCGAGGTGTAGGAACTTTAGATGGGATGGCTCACGCTGCTAATATTGTTCATTGGGGCTATGCTTATCTTCTGAGTCTAATTTTTCCCACCAATATGG